>CAYJVI010000065.1:0-6662 GCA_964373595.1 uncultured Methanosarcinales archaeon
AGCATAAGCTTTGGCTACGCTTTTCATAATGGCCTTAGTTTTGTATTTGCCAATAGAATCTAAAATATCGGCATAGGCTGGAATTTTTATCTGTATTCCGGCGATACTTCTTATTAATATTACGATAGTAATCACTAGAAGGAATATTCCTGCCATAAAAATCCCAATAATCCAGTTTTGCAAAGAAAATATTTTTTCCGTGATAAATTCGCTCGAAAGAGGGATAGTAATTATTAGAGAACAAATAATGAGAAATATTTGTACTTTCTCTTTACGATCATCAAAACCATCAAGGTAGATTTGATATTGGTCTTTTACTTCCTGTAATGCATACTTAATAATTTCTAATTCTTCGTCTTTTGACATTAATCTGAGACGTTGGTAATTACATTAAAAATTTAATTGGTTTAGAATATATATCTTTCACTTCATCTCTTCTATCTCAACTTTTCCTTTCTTAGAACGTACAGCATATTCTTTCTGTTCAGAAAAACGGCACATTCGGGTAACCCATTCTGGCAACAGAATCCGCTCTCCTCTGAACAGCAATTCAGTAATAATCTCCTGAGATACATCGCCGTTTCCACTCAATTCCTTCATCACTTTATCGCTGACCGTTTTCTTTCCAGCATTAAGGCTTTCTTCTGTCCTGCGGTGCAGGAAGCGCGCAATCTGATCAGGAAGATCCAGAGTACCGACTTCACTAAGCCCCTGCAGTCCGGGAGAAATGTTTGCTTCAATAACCAGTGGACCCGTAGGGCCTTCAAGAATATCGACACCGCAGATGTCCGCTTTGAGGACTTTTGCAGCAGCAAGCGCAGCATGTATGGTTTCATGATTCAGCTGAACTGGTTCACCTTTTCCGCCGGCATGGATATTAGCTCTTTTCTCTTCCGTCTGCGCTTTTCTTCGCATGGCGGCGATAACTTTATCTCCCACCACCAAGGCGCGAATGTCTGTGCTTCCGGTATCGATGTATTCCTGAATGATAAAGGGCTGCTTCAGAACTCCCAGGGCATCGAGCAATGAGGAAGCAGAACTAAAGGAATCAGCAAACATGACTCCCTTCCCCTGTGTTCCTTCCGGGAATTTCATGACGATGGGATAATTCACCCTATTCAGCAGTTCTTTTGCTGCTTCTATGGTTGACGAAAGGTAAGTCCTGGGCATGGGAATGTTATGCTGCTGCAAGGTTAAATGGGTGAGGAGTTTGTTATGGACCGTGATAAAGGTATTTGCCGGAAGAGGCATATAAGTGACTTTTCCTTCCAGCAGGGAAGCGATAGAACACAATAAGTTAGCATAGCGGAAGGAGCCTTTTACATACACGCAATCATAATTATCGAGCGGTTTACCCTGATAAAAAATGCCGTTTTCTTTCCCTAGGCGGACTTCAATTTTGTGAAGATCAAGCATATCAACTTGCTCAAAGTATTTTTTCATTGCTTCTCCGGTCAGGAGCGAGCTTTTGCTTCCTAGAGAGACGAGAGCAGCTTTCATTTGTTTGCCGGGTTGATACAAGAAAACCCTTCGTGCTTTCTGTACAGAAATGAAGTAGTTTCTTCATTTCTTGTACCCCGCCCCTTGGGGCGACCTCCTTGTTTAATGTCTGCTGTTTCCAGCAAACATTGAAATTCCCAACTAATAGATACCCCGCTGCTTGCGGCGATTGGGAATTTCATTTTTCTTTCCCTGCAACATTACGCAATGGATCAATGAGAAAATTTCCCTTCTTTAAGATATTTTGTCCGAGCAGCATGCGGTAGGTCATATGGCTTCTGTCGGCGACGGTGAATTCTTCTTCAATGCTTATTCCTTTTAGCGCCACCGTAACCTTTACAGTCGGCCGTTTTTTTATGCCGGCAGCAGATTTTACTATTTTTGAACGTAACACTGGTCCTAGCTGCAGTTCGCTGGCCAGGCTGTAGTCTATCGAAGAAGAGGTAGCCCCGGTGTCAACTCTTGCGGTTACCGTTATTTCCTTTCCATTATTGCCCTGAATAGTGACATGTTCAATCAATCCTAAAACGACTTTGTCTTTCATTTCAGGACTGATTCAGATTTTGCTTTATAATGTTTTTGTTTGAAATATTGACAACCTCTCAGAAATCTTTTTAAATCGCAGTCTGTTTAGCCCAAGAAATGCCCCGGTGGTGTAGATGATAAATCTTCTGGATTTATTGGCACTATCCGGACTATCATACTGCCCTTTCGAGGGTTAACCAAGGATAGGCGGTGACCCGGGTTCGAATGCCAGCAATCTAGGCAAGTTGGGCGGGCTTTCAGCCCACCGAGCTTTAATGATTGTTGCGACGAAATTCCCGGCCGGGGCATTTTTTTCAAATTCTACCCGTACACCAGCAGCAATTCATCGATGATGTCCTTGCTTATAGGCTTATCGCTGCCAATGCAGGCTCCTTCTTGCTGTATAGTATATGGCACCAGCTCGGTCTGATGATACATGACGCTTTCCGGGTCATTGCTGTGTCCAAAGCCGAAAGTATGCAGTATTTCATGGATCTCTACCGTGGGATGCCCGCACCCGCCAATGTAAAAACCAGAAGCGCCTCTGCCGGCAGTTTCCGCAAATCCATCCAGCCCAATTATATCTATTTCCGCTTTTTTGATCATGAATCCCTGCATCCTGGTTATCTGAGCCACTCCCGCAGCGTGGGCGCAAATGCTTTCGTATTTGTAGATCACACCTTCTTCCTTGCGGATGTCTATTTCTTTTTTATAGCAATCTTTGATGTATTTGCAGGTTATTTCAATGTCGGCGCTGGCATTTATTTTCTGAAATTGCACCGCGCCTGCAGCCGCATCTTCAATTTGCTGAAAGGCTTTGGCTATTTTTCTAGTCTCGTAACCGCCGCAGTCCTCCTCGTTGACAAGGGCGTAGGTTATGGGCATTTGTCCCCACCATATTTTTTTCTGACTATATAATTTCAGATCCCGCCAGCTAATTTCCGTTTTAGCTGCAAGTTCGTTTTGGTAATCAGAACAATAACAGAAAAAGCTTCTGCTGCTTTCATTATATTCTAACCTCTCATTTTCTCCGCCCTGCACGAAAGAGCAGTAATCCCGGCAGTAATTTATGGTGCTGTTGTCTGGTCCGGGAGAAAGAGATTCTGTGATAAGATCTTTTGTTTCTGGCAGAGTTTCATTTAATTTTTGTACTGGCATTTCTTTCTCTTCCGGCAGGCATCCGTAAAGCAATATAAGAAACACTCCGATCGCAATCCACTTTGCTTTTGATTCCATGCCCCTCTTTAATATCTGGTATTTGTTCCCATAAACCAGATATAATTTTCCAAAGTACTGCTGCAATATTCCTGGAATTTCTCCTCGCTGATATCCCGGCACAGTTTGGTTTCATACCATAATCGAAGCCCCGTTTTATTCGCTTCTGTAACATATATCCGCGGCTGCTTTTCTTTGGTAAGACATTTAAATCCTGCGATGGGACTGTAGTAAGGAAATTTGCACTCGGAAAGATGTTCGTCTTGTACACAGTTGTGATGAGCTTCCACGCTCTGAAACAGAAACTGATATTTTGTTGAGGGAGCCGATATTTCGTAATTCTCGTGATCAGTTTCCGGCGGATTGCAGCTTACGGCGGCAAAAACGCTTGCGGTGAGAATTGCAGAAAGGTTTAATCTTGTTCTGTTCACGGTTCTTCTCTCAGGGATTATTTCTGGCATCATAAAAGGGGATCTTATCTTTATTTAAGAATGTTCGTAACGTTTTAATGATGTCATCATCGTCTATTAAAGTGGCGGTGCGGATTTTCCGTTTGGGAATTTCGCTTCCCTTTCTGCTGTTTAAATTAAACTGCGATTCTATCCTTTCTAATAGCCTGCCGCCGCCGTCGCTGCATTGCGCATAGCCGAACATGTTTACGTTAGGCAGTATTTGGTTGCCTAAAATGGCGATGGTTTTATCGTTGTCATCGCTGAAGTTATCTCCATCTGAATAATAGAAAGGATAAATATTCCATTCTTCCGGAGAGTAGTCTTTTCTCATGATTTCCAGCAGCTTTTCCAGCGCCGCAGAGGTTTTTGTTCCCCCTCCCCTTTTAGTGCCGTAAAAGAAAGGGCCGTCCACTTCAAAAGCATCGCTGGTATGCACGATGAATCTCTCTTCAAGATTTTTGTAATATCTGCCCAGAATGCGTTGCATCCAGGTATTGGTAATTCTGCATAACCGCCGTTCTCGTTCTCCCATGGAGCCGGAAACGTCCATCATGTACATGAGAACAGCGCTTGATCGTATGCCGGGAATTAATTTCGGTGCATAATAACGCATATCCCGTTTTGTGGGAACAACAGGATCTCCAGGCCGATATCCGCCGGATTCGGCTGCTCTTTTGAGAGCTTCTTTGTAGGTTTGCTGGAACCGTCTTTTGGTTCCTTTTTCCGCAACACCGCGGTAGATGGTTTTTTGCGCGTGCACCATGCGGTTCCCTTTTGGTTCCAGATGAGGAAGTCCCAGAGCTTCTATCAGGACATTCTCTATTTCCTCGGAAAACATCTCAACTTCCATATTGCCGTCGTCGCCCAGGCCGGCGCCATCGCCTTTCCCTTCCTCGCCGTCGAAAAGAGGATCGCCAATGTCGCCGTCTCCCTGCGCTACGCCGCCCAGTTGTCTGGTTTCGTACTTAAAACGAGGGATGCCAATGATAGGTATGGGAATATTGATTTTTTTGTTTCCGCGTTTGGCCAGAAGGTCTTCATGAGTGAGATATTTGGTTAAATCGTTCTTAACTAGTTTTTTGACAATATCTCTGAATCTTGCTCGGTCAGTGGTGATGTTTCCAAAAGGCATTCCAATGCCAGAGAAAGCATTAGAGAATTTAAATATTTGTCTTAGCCGGAACCGGCAAGCATATATTTATATATTCTTTCCCAGTTTTCCGGGCATGGTTTCATTTACCTATGTAGACACCAAAGATGCTTTACTTGAAGCAGCAAGGCACTGGAATCTGTCTACAGAATTAGCGGTGGATTTAGAATGCGAAAATAACCTGCATCATTACGGCGCTTATGTTTCTCTGATCCAGATTTCTGACCAGCAGCAGAATTGGGTGGTCGATGTTCTTGCTTTACAGGAGATTCAACCGCTTCTCGACGTTTTGGAAAACCGATCCATTCAGAAAATGTTTCATGACATCAGTTTTGATTTTCGCATTCTTTACCAGCAATTTTCCTGCCGTCCTAAGAATATTTTTGACACCCAGGTTGCGGCCCTGCTGCTGGGAAAAGAACATATCGGGTTAGGTGATCTGTTGAAAGAATATCTGGGAATGGAAAAGGAGCGGAAATTTCAGATGGCCGACTGGACCAAACGGCCTCTTGATACCCAGATGCTTTCCTATGCGGCGAAAGATACTCTGTATTTATTGCAGCTGCGGGATATTCTTAAAAAAGAGCTGCAGCAAAAAGGAAGGCTTTCCTGGGCGGAAGAAGAATTTGCTGCCTTGGAACAGGTAGAATTTACCTATAAAGAACAGAGGTTCATGGACGTCCGCGGGGTGAAGGATTTTTCTCCGGAACAGCTGGCAATGTTTAAGAAATTGTTTCTTCTCCGGCAAAGGCTGGCAAAAAAAGTTGATCGGCCGGTCCATTTCATCATCAACAATGCACGCTTAAAAGAGTATGCGCTTCATCCGCCGCAGTGGGAAAAATTGCGGGGCGTCCATCCCGTAGTACGGAGAGAAGCAGCGTTTTTTTATAACGCCGTGGAAGAAGGAAAGAGTGAAGCAGTAAAAATTCCTGGAAAAGAAAAAAAACGTTCCACTCCGGAACAAAAACAGCTGTTTGAGAATTTGAATGAGATACAGCAGAACCTTGTCCGGAAGCTTGGAATCAAAGGGCATTTAATCGTCAATAAAGAACAGATGGGTGAAATGGTGTTTGCAGGGAATATAAAATGCTTGCGAAAATGGCAGAAGAAACTGCTTGAAGAAGAAGGGTTTAAGTTTTGAAAAAAGGTAAAATCAAAAAAGAACATAAAACGAAATTAAACCCCTAAACTAAAAGGCCATGGTGTCTGCACTGCCAACCACATCAATGCTGATCCCAGCAGGGCCATATTCTTCATGAAATTTACCTTTTCGGCCATTTTTTGTTCTTCCGGAACTGCCCAGAAATTATGCATCTTAAAGGAGACTCCAAGGAAGAAGACTACCAGTGCGAGTACTCCTGCCTGCGGGTATACTCCAGTCAATACACTTACACCTCCCAGCAGCAGCAACAGGCCGGAAAAAAGCACTGCCCATTTAGCCAGTGGAACATTTTTTGATTTCGCGTATCCAGTCATCATTTCCAATTTAGTGAAATGATTAACTCCGTTCATGACGTAATATCCGCCGACCAGAACTCGTCCGACTAGAAATAATACTGGAAATAACGTTTCATGATATGTCATATAAAACCACCTCGGTTCACAGGAGAGAATGCCGGCCTATTTAAAGTTTGTTGGTTTGGAAAAGGGAGAGTATTAATAAAAATAAGCAGCGCCGGTTTCATCAATTGGTCCTAATCCAAAGTGTTTGATTAACTCTTTGTTTCTTTGTCTTAAAAGGCAGGGCTTTAGCCGGTTAAAATTATTTAATATATCAACATCATAATTAGGGGGCATTTGGTATTGATTAAATGATAGTA
>CAYJVI010000066.1:0-6437 GCA_964373595.1 uncultured Methanosarcinales archaeon
AATCACCGCAACGTTTATATATCCAAATATATTGATGAGTATATAGATTCAAAAGAGGTGTCAGATATGGCTGTCTTAGAAATCCAGCAGGTCATTCTCGCAGTAATAATTGGAACTTTGTTAGCTATAGTCTATTCACTCCGGGTGCTTATTTTGTTGGAGCGGAGAGTAGCATCTATGGAAGCAAACATTCAGCGCTTGACTTCAAAAGTCTTGAAGGAAGAAGTAAACATCTATAAAGCGCTTTCACGAAAAAAGAAATAATGGTCTTTATTTTCTTTTCTTTACTAATCTTTTAAGTAATTTTAGTTTGGTCCCTGCTGGCTTTTTTACCACTGCTGCTTTGGTGTGCTGTTTTTCTCTTTTTCTGGCCTTTACTTTCTTTTTCCTTGCTCTGGCCATTTTCTTCCGCACTTTGCGCTTCTCCATAAGCTCTTCAAGTTCTTCTTGAATCTCGCCGATTCTTTTCCGCAATGTTTCCAGCCGTTCACTGCTGTCGTCCTGCGAGATCAATTCGCCGCATTCCGGGCAATGGAATTCAAAATCCATTGACTGGTCAAAGTTTAGGCGCACACATTTGCTTGGGCAGATAAAAAACAGTTCCTTGCCCTCGTCCTCTAACCGCTGCTGCATTCTGGCTAACAGTTCACGTTTTCGTTTGACATAATTAAACTTGATGCTTTCCGGCAGCAGGGTCCAATAATAGATATACCATCCCTTCAGCTTGTCTTTCTTTCGTGTAAAACTCACCAGATTATGGTTATAAAGAAGGTAGAGCATCTTGCGCACAATCTTGATGTCCTTCTTGAGCCTGTCCGCCAGTTCAAATTCAGAAACGTTTTGCTTTCCGGACAGTTCTTTAACTAATGATAATCCTTCCTCTCCCAGAATGGAAATCATGATTTCTTCAACTTTCTTTTGAGTCAGGCGCATTTTGTCAGAATCTTCGGGTTTATGTTTATACAAAAAGACTCAAAATTCTAGGAATTTTGTGCCTTTGGTATATTTTGGTGGTGACACTTTTAAAGTTTTTGGTTTAGTTTCATTTTTCTTCCTTTTTCTGCAGTTCAGAAATCCCCAACAATTCTTCCACTTTCAATCCTTTCCTTTTAGCTAATTCCAATGATATGGCCCAACATTTTCCCGTATTTTCAATATCTTCCAGCATCAGGAAATACCAGGGTTCACTGGGAAATCGTACCCCTATCCATCCTTCTGCCCCGAATTTGTTGGCAAAAGTGCGTAACTGCTCAATTTCCTCATTTAGCAAGTATTTTTTGTTCTCTGCAGTGACTTTACACTCAATTGCTACTCTGCGCATGGCATTTCCTGCCAGAATGTCTGGAGAAGGATAGGGGCTGCTTCCAGAACCTGCTGCGCGGATACACACCCAGCCGTTTTCGTTAAAGACTTTCACTAATTCCCGTTCGCCTTTCGTTCCTTTGGCTTTGGTGTTCATGGAAGAAAGAGAGAGAAAGGATTATTTAAGGTTAATCTAAGAAAATACCCCTACAATATTTTACGCTTTATCCTCACTTTTCAGAATAGAAGCAGCAGTATTGGTCTAAGTCATCGTCCTCGATGGCAAGCAGCTTCATTGATCGTGCTTTTGACTCATTTGTGTAAGAATCAATTACAACTGTCGCGCTGGAGTTAGCGCAGAAGTATTGGTTAAGTTGCAGTATTGTTTCATTCAAATAGCTCTTCGCCTCCTCCGTCGTCATTTCCTCTTCTGAAAGTACTGTAGTGAAGATCCCAAACACATATAGATTTTGAGCTGCATTCATCCAATATTCCCAATAATAAGACTGCATACAAGCTATTTTGTAATCACCCCCCACTTCGAAGGATTCTTGAGAATGATCCTCGGTTACATTGTATCCAGGCAAACATGTAGCTTGGAAAGGTGTAGAGCTAGAACAAATATATGTATTGGGGCGTAAATATGTATTGGGGGGTAACTCATCCGATTGGTACAGTAATTGTGTTCCCGATGGACAGGCATTCTCTGGGACCTCACTAACATTTAATATACAACTATAACCATCACTAATTTTTTTTCCATCACCAATAATATTATGCGTACTTAAAATCTCCTTGCAGAAATCGGTCAGTGGCTTTTTTTCCAGAAGAGGATGACAGTATTCTGTAGAAGATACTATTTGCTGAATTGTTTGTTTCTGTTTATCAGTTTCAGACTCACAACCAGCAACAAACAGTACTATCAAAATGCCTACAAATAGCACTAATTTTTTCATAAGTGGTTAAATCTCCCTCTGTTAAAATCAGGAAATTCTAAATACGCCTTCATTTACAAGCTCCCTTCGAACAGCCATTTCCACATGCTATCTCCTTTGAAACTACTTGCGTTTTGTCACAATAAAACTCCTTGACTTTACAAGCAACAACCGCTGACCCAGGATAAGTAACAGCTTTTACTACCTCTGGTGAATCTGGAGTACAGTCAGAAACTGGATATGTACTAGTTGCTTTTTTAGGAGGCGCGGATTCTAACCAACCAATTGAAGTTTCTAAACAGGCATCATTTTTAGTCTTACCTTCCGCAAAAACTGTTCCGGCTACATTGTGGTTAAGGCCGCCATCAGTATCTGTACAAAAAGAAACATCTATTGCTGATCCGCAGGCGCCGTCAAAACATACTTCCTCGCAATTAATAACTGTTGATAGTATTTTATCTTTCACACAATAAAATTCAACTACGCTAAGTCCGTCAGCAGTACAATGATCTGTTTCAAACGAGTCACTCGCTGGTATTTTAGCTTTCCCCTTCACCAAGGGGTTATTTCCTTTGTCTGTCTCTTGACATAACTTTTCCAGAACCCCCTCTATCTGAGTTTTTGGAGCTATTACAACTTTGGGCGAAACTGCATATTTACTACTAATCGCTTGTCCAGCCAATGCGCCTTTTTCTTTCGCTTCAAGATCTGTCAGCAATGCTTCCCTTTCTTCCGGCGTTAATTTTGCTAATTCTGCTTCCAATTCTTCATCGGTTAATGGCTCTTGTGGAACACAAGCAACTAAGAACATGAATATAACAAATAATGAGCTAACAACAAATATTTTTCTCATAGATAACACCCTAATTCTTTTGTAGAGTGGTCTTGCTTTTAATAATTTCCCCCCCCCCCTCGGTGGTGACAATAAGATTTTTGAAGGATTGGTTTTTTCCCAAGAAAAACTTAAATAATCCATACCTATTTATCATCCTATGCTAACCAAAGAAGAAATTATAAAGAAAATTGAACAAAACAAGGAAAAAATACGCTCTTTTGGAGTTAAAAAACTCACTCTTATAGGTTCTTATGCTTATGGCGAACAGACTAAAGACAGTGATATTGACTTTTTAGTAGAATTCAAGAAAGATCGGGGATTGTTTGATGATTATGTTCATCTTCTTCACTTCCTAGAAGATTTGTTCAAAATAGAAATAGATTTAGGGGATCAACATTTAGTAAGAGATGAGCTTAAAGAGTTTATTCTGGGAGGAAAGAAAGTTGAGGCGAAAATCTGAGGCTTATTTAGAAGATATTCTCATTTCCATAGAAAGAATAGGAAGTTATCTTTCAGGCTTAGAATTAGAAGATTTTGCTAAAAATAATCTAGTGATTGATGCAGTAATGAGAAATCTTGAAATAATCGGCGAAGCGGCTAATCAAGTACCAAAACCGTTTAAAGAAAAACATCCTGAAGTTCCTTGGAGAGATATTCAAGATTTTAGAATTGTCGTGGCTCATCATTATTGGAAAATTCATATGGGGCGGATATGGGATATTATTGAACACAAGCTGAATCCTCTAAAGAAACAAATCCAAGAAATTCTTAAAAAGAAGAAGTAAATCTATTCTCCACTACACCCTAATCTTCATAAAATCTTCCGCCACAATGGAATTATCAAAATAGGTCCGTGCTTCTTCAATGATCTCTGAAGACATCTTATACCGCTGGCTGATATGCGTAATCGCCAACTTCTGGGCATTATTTTCCGAAGCGATTAGTGCTGCCTGCTTCACTGTCATATGTTTTGCTTTCTCAGTCTTTTCTTTAATTTCATCCAAATGCGTTCCCTCGCAGATGAAGAGGTCGGCATTCTTTGCCAGCATTTCCGCGCCCCTGCAGGGAATAGTATCGGTGACATAGCTCACTTTCCTGCCCTTCACTCCATAGGTAACATTCTTCGCTTTTATTTTTTTGCCTTTTACCACTACCTCCTGCCCTTGCTGCAATTTTCCTAAAATAGGCCCTTCCAATCCTAATTTGTTTGCTTTAGCTACATCAATCCGCAATCGGTCTTTTTCTTTAAAGCTATACCCAACACAGGGAGTGGAGTGTTCTAATGGCTGCGTTTCCAGGATAAAATGTTCTCCTTCAAAAATAATTCCTGAGGAAACTTCATGCACTTCATAAGGCATGATCTCTTTGGCCGCAAAACTATTAAACATATTGTCAAGATATTTTTTTGTTCCTTTAGGGCCATACACCTGCAATACCTGTCCAGCCTGATCTGCTCCCATGGAGCTCAGCAATCCCGGAATGCCGAACACATGGTCTCCGTGCCAGTGGCTGATGCATAACCGCGTAATTCTCGCTGGTTTAATCCCGGCAATGCGCATTTGACGCTGAATTCCTTCCCCGCAGTCAAAGAGGATGTTTTCTTTGTTGAAGGTTAACAGGACTCCAGCATGATTTCTAGCTTTGGTAGGCTGCATGCATCCGGTTCCTAAAAACACTATATCAATCATATAGTTTCAAGAATATGGGGTAATTCTTTAAGGTTTCTGATTTTAGGAAGGAAATGCTGCCCGTCCTTGCGGTCGAGAAGAATAGCCTTTATTCCTGCTGTCTTGGCCGCTTCCATGTCGCTTACGATACTGTCTCCGACCATGACGCAGTCTTCTGGCTTTAATTTGGCTTTTTGCAGTACTGTTTTTAAGAAGTTTTCATCGGTCTTGATCATTCCTAAATCAAAGGAGAAATAGATGCGATCAAAGTAATCTCGCAATTGGAACTTATCCAGAACTTGGTTTATGGAAAAACAATCGGTATTAGAAACCAGGATTAATTTGTTTTTTTTCTTTAATTTCTCTAATTCTTCCTTTACTTCTTCATACGGTTTGGCTAACATCCAGGATTTATTCCACAGGCCGATCAATTGCTCCATCTTTTGTTCAGGACAACTAATAGCGAATTCCCGGCAGACGCTCTCAAAAGCCTCTTTTAATGAATCAAATTTTTGAGTCATCATCGCTTTTTCCATTCTGACTACATATTCTGAGAAAGGAAGATCAATCTGCAGAATTTGCTGTACTTGCTTGATGGGGCTCCAGACTCCGTTTTCTACTAAAGTCCCCCAAAAATCTAACAGAATAGCTTTTACCATGTACCCCCTTTAGCTTATTTTCTAGGGAAGTATTTATATTTTGCTGAAATAAAAATCCCAACTAAGGATTTTTAATCTTTCTTGGGAGATGTTATCATATATGTAACAGCTATGAGAATATCAGGCCCAAGAAAGAAATTGAGAATGGAAATAAAGAAATTTACTTTGTCTGTATTACTGTTTTGGATACTGCTGGTGCCGGGCCAGAAAGACAAGCTCCATCTTGGCAACCGAATTTGCACTTTATTAGATTTGAATCTCCATCGCCTACAAATATTGTTTTCATTACTGCTGGCAATTCCATGGATTCGGTACAACAGTACTGTTCTACGACATAGCAGTATTCTCCGGTGCAATTGCCTATGCCTGGGCTGGACTGATCCTTGTTTAGACAGAAATCTTCTACCCCTTCTTGATAAGTAAGAACTCCTGAGAGCGGATCTAGCGTAAATCCACTTGTATATCCCTTTGTAAAAGGATTTTTACCATTATCAGTTTCTTTGCATGCTTCTTCTGGCTTTAATTTGCTCAGTTCTGCTTTAGTTTCTTCATTAAAAACAAAACCGCAACTTTCAAAGGATGATTTGCCTGAATCAACTTCCAATTCTTCATCAGTAATCTGCGGAGCGCAGGAAACTAAGAACATGAACATAACTAACACTGAAATTACAACAATTATCTTCCTCATTTACAAACACCTCATTGACAGTTACATAACCCTTTCGATTATATAACCCTTAGAGGGATTGGTTACTTACAGAATTTCAAGAATACTTTTAAATAGTATCTCCCCTCACCATTCTTATGAAAATCAAAGATAAACAACTGCAAAAAATTGCCAAAATCGCCGTACCCATCTTAAAGAAGAACGGGGTAGTAAAGGCGGGAATATTTGGTAGTTATGCCAGAGGAGAAGCAAAGAAGCGAAGCGATATAGATATTCTTATTCAGGTTAAAAAGAGAAAATTTAGTCTGTTTGACCTCGTTGGGTTACAGCAAGAATTGGAAAAACGTTTTGGGAAAAAAGTTGATTTATTAA
>CAYJVI010000067.1:0-6185 GCA_964373595.1 uncultured Methanosarcinales archaeon
AAATGGACAAAACCCATTTTATTCTTTAAGAGCAATTATTTAGCTATGCACATACGGTAAAGTTTATAAATATACCTCTAAACAGTGATTAAAAATGGAAAAACTACTGGAACAATGGCAGGAGTATTCAACCAAAATAACTCAGAATACTCGCCGAGCCGAAGTTATTGAAGAGAAAATTGCTGAACTGCAGCGCCAGCTTTCAGGAGTTGAAACTAATGTTCAAAGGTTACAAAAAGAGCAGGGATCAATGCTCGTTTCTACTGTCCGTGAATCTGCTGAGGCATTAGCAAGACGGAATTATCTTCAAGAAGGCAAATTTGATCCTACAGTCATTGCTGCAGACAGGGAGATTATTTCTCTCTATGAGAAAGCGGAAACAGGACAGGTTAAACGTTTATTGCAAGAAGGATATGATGGAGCAATAAGGAACGAGCAGGAACGCCAACGCGTATCAGAACCTATTACTGCAGGAGTTGTTTTTTGCCCTCAAGATAAGAAAACATTGGATCTTTATGTTTCCATTCCCTACGGTGGGAAGGAGGAAGGACTCGTAAAAAATCTAAGCGACTCCGTCATAAATCTTCTTGCTTCTCTGGAGAAAGTTTCCGAAGTCGATATTTTCGATGCTCAAGGTGTTGTAAAGATAACGGTTCGAGGCCAATACCAAGAACTGGTTGAAGATTTAAGGAAATTAAACCCAGAAGGATTTGATGCTGCCAATGTTCAATATAAGGCAATTTCTGTTGGGGAACAGTTGGAATCAGAATTCACCGGGGGAGTTGGCACTCCTTATAGGCGATTTGTAGAAATTGAGTCGCTTCGTAAACTCTGCGATGTTTTAGGAGAAGCCTCTCCACAAACGGAAGCGGTGGTTTCTCCTACCAAAGAGGGCCATTCCTTAGGAAGTATTGATGAAATTGTAGAAAACTGGACTGCCGATATAACATCCATCGAAGTTGGACAACCATCTTCAGTGAGAATACCAGAAGCACCGATAGAACAACCGCATTCTTCTTTAGATACGGCAAAAGAAATTCTTGGAGAAAAGAAATATTCACGTTACGCCTCACACTATTCTGTAAACCAAGCGGAAGAACTTATTTCTCTTACCACTTCTTGTTTGGGAAAAGAAAGAGCAAAATTGCTTTTGGCAGCAGATGAAAAAGACCAATTAATAAAACAGCTCAGAAAATTGCCCCGGTATTTGGGACGGGTTAATCTTTTATTATCAAGCCTTGCTGAAGGATATTTTGAAGCAAGACCACACGATTTTCTTCCTTCTACTATTGGCAACACGGAAGCGAGAGTACAATCTGAAAGGGTTGGCCATCAAGCGGCAGAGATTTCTTATGGCCCCATTGCAGAAAGAATGCAATGCCAAGAATCTATAGTTAGAGGATTAGTCGCAGAAGGATATAACCCGGATTATATTCATGCCATGCTCCGAAAAGGCTTTGATCTTGGAACAAACCAGCCCTTCATAGGTGAGGCCTATTTCCCTAGAAGGCATTGGCAGCGCAACTTAAGAAGGGCACTTGCATCGTTGGGAATAAAAAAAATAGACGAAAGATCTCTTGGTAAACATGAACAAATTTTTAGAGGCATGGGTTTGATTAGAGTAAAGGACAAATCACCAGAAACCTGCATTTCCTTAAGTTCGAAGTGGAGTGATCTAACTCAAGGCTCTGCTCTCCGTGATTATTTAACCGCTGTAATGTACCGAAGGAATTAAACCACTTTAAGATAATTTTTTAAACTTACTAGTATTCTTTCTTTCAGGTGAATAGATGTCCAAATACGATGTTCTCTGCGTAGGTTCAGCAACGGTCGATACATTCCTGACTATTGAACAACCATTTTCTTCTATTAAGATTGGCGATAAAGTACTAGCTACCAGCATCGAAAAGCATTCCGGGGGAGGGGCAACCAATTCTGCAGCAGCCTTGTCAAAATTAGGATTTAAGGTAAAAATGCTGACTAAACTGGGAAATGATCATGATGCCGATTTCATTCTGCAGGATTTGAGAAAATACCATGCAGACAACCTCTGCCGCGCTCGAAGTGTGAAAAAAACTGATTCTGCCACCATCATTTCTTCTGCTAAAGAACATGATCGGGTTATTTTCGTCTACAAGGGCGCTTCCATGGATTTAGGGTTATCTGATATCAGAGAATCGCAAATTACCTCTCAATGGATATACCTTGCTTCACTAACAGGAAAATCATTTCAGGCGGCTTTACGTTTAGCAAAAATTGCCCAGAAGAAAAACATTAATCTGCTGTTCAATCCATCATTGTATTTAGCGGGCAAAGGAACAAAATATTTGAAGGATGTTTTGGAGAATACCGCCATCTTAGTTCTCAACCTTGAAGAAGCGCAGGCCTTAGCGGGAACTTCATCTAAAAATATCCCTTTCCTGCTCCGGGCATTGCAAAAACCAGGCCCTAAAGTTGTGGTCATCACCTCTGGAAATAAAGGGTTGTCTGCGCTGCATAAGAAAACTATGTATATGTTGCCTAAAACACCGGCAGTAAAGATTGCGGACACTACTGGAGCAGGAGATGCTTTTACCGCAGGATTCCTTGCCGGCATCATGAAAAGATATAGTATTGAAGATGCTCTGCGCCTGGGACAGGTAAATGCCACTTCCGTTATTCAGTATATTGGAGCAAAAGAGAAGCTGCTTACCGAAAAAGAAGCAAAGCAGATGATGAAGAAGTACAAGATTACCGTGCTAAAAAAGAGGATATGAAATGTTTGCTGACACTAAAAAACTATTATTGAAAGCGCGGAAGGGAAAATACGCTGTTGCCCATTTTAATATCAATAATATGGAGATAGTGCAGGGCGTAGTTAGAGCTGCCGTGAAGTTAAAAGCCCCCATTATTCTGGCTACTTCGGGAGGAGCATTGAAGCATGCTGGTATGGATTACCTGTATGCTCTTGCAAAAACTGCATCTGAACAAGCCAATGTTCCTATTGCTTTGCATCTCGATCATGGAAAAGATTTAGAAATCATCAGAAAAGCAATTCAGAAAGGGTATTCTTCAGTGATGATTGATGCTTCGCATGAAGATTTTGAAAAGAATATCAGCCTTACAAAGCAAGTTGTTGCTCTTGCGCACCGGAAAGGAATTGCGGTAGAAGCAGAATTAGGAACAATCGGAGGGGCAGAAGATTTGGTCTCTTCCAGAAACATAATCTACACTGATCCTAAAAAAGCACAAGAATTTGTGGAACGAACCGGGTGTGATTTTTTGGCAGTCGCTATCGGCACCTCCCATGGAGCATATAAGTTTGCAGGAAAAGCATCGCTGCGGCAGGATATTCTTCGACAGATCAAGAGTAAAGTAAGAGTTCCTTTAGTGCTGCATGGCGCTTCCGGTGTCCCTCAAGGCTTGGTAAAGATGGCGGAAAAGTATGGCGCTGATCGGTCTGGCGTAAAAGGGGTTCCCGATATGCAAATAAAAACAGCAATCAGGAATGGAATTACAAAAATCAATACTGATACAGATCTAAGAATTGCCTTTGATGCAGCGGTTCGGAAAGTTCTTCATGCTAAACCGAAAGACTTTGATCCGCGGCATATGTTAGCGCCGGCCAGAGATTTAATTCAAAAAGTTGCAGAGAAGAGAATAAAGCTGTTTGGCTCTGTTGGGAAGGCGTAAAATGGATAAGCTGCGTTGCGAAGATGGAAATATTGCTGCGCTGGTGGAAAGAAAAAGAAAGCTAGCAGAGCACGAAATTAAAGTGGAATATTATCGTGAGCATGGGTTAGAACGCTGGATCGTCAATGAAAAAAATTGTCGTGATTATCCTCTGAGAACAGGACTGGATCGCTTGGTGGGCAACAGAAAGGAATACAAAACACCTTCAGAATCAGCTTTAACCTATCTTGCCAAAAGCATTCGTGAAGGAACCATCCAAAAGCTAGAGAATAGTCTTTATGTCATCTCAGGAGAAATTAGTCTGGATTTTACCATTACGTCGGCAGTTACAGACGCAGTCATTCTCCATATGCAGGGCCTTACCGGAATAGAGCAGTCTTTATCCCTTCCCCTCACCGCTCTTTCTCTCGACTACCGCGGCTGGCGCGATTCCTGGCGTGTTCCGCGGGCAGAAGCATACCGCAGGCCGGATGTTCTGGAATTCTCTCAGACGGTTATAGGCTGGGATTTCTGGAAGGAATTGCTGTGAGCGAGAGAAAAATTAAAAAACCATAAGAAGATCTTTACTGAGAAAAAGAGGATTTATGAAACCAATCTACATCGGCGCAGATCATGCCGGCTTTAATCTGAAAGAGAGAATTAAGGAATGGCTTGATAAAAAGCATATCCCTTATATTGATGTGGGAAACTACCAGCTTAAGCCAAAAGATGATTATCCTGATTTTGCCATTCCTTTGGCTAAAAAAGTTGTTACAAATAAAAGTGTAGGAATTTTAGTGTGCGGTTCTGCACAGGGCATGTGCATTGCTGCCAATAAAATAAAAGGTGTGCGGGCGGTGATACCCTATAATTTAAAAGAAGCGCGATTGTCCAAAGAACACAACAATGCCAACGTCATGTGCTTATCCGGTTGGTTTACTCATCTGCATAAAGCCAAGAGAATGATAGAAATATTTTTGAGTACGCCTTTCTCTAAAGAACCAAGACATGTACGCAGAGTAGAGAAAATTAAAAAGTTAGAACGATGAAACGAGTATTTCCTTCTGTGATGGCCAAGAATCAGCGGGAATTAGATGAAATGCTGAAGAATCTTGCGGGGGTTGCTCCGTATTTGCATTTGGATGTGGCTGACGGGAAATTTGTTCTGAGTAAATCACTTTGGTTTCCATTTCGATTGTCTTCTAAGTTTAAGTATATCGCTCATCTGATGGTAAAAGAACCCGAAAAATGGATTACAAAACACGGGAAGAAAGTTGAATTTTGTATTGTGCAGGCGGAAACTGTTAACGTTGCCGACTACATAAAAAAAACAAAATTACAAAAAAAGAAAGTTGCTTTTGCCCTGAATCCCGAAACAAAAGTATCATCAATAAAAAAATATTTGAAAGATATTGATTATGTCCTAATCTTGACTGTCCATCCCGGATTTTATGGGGGGAAATATTTGAAAGCCCCTTTACGAAAAATAAAAGAAATTAAAAAAGTAAATCCAAAAGTGAAAATAATTGTTGATGGGGGAATGAATCCGAAGACGGCGAGGGATGCTGTTCGCGCTGGCGCGGATTATATTGTGTCTGGGAGTTTCATTACTAAAGCTCAGAAGCCGAAGGAAAGGATGAGAGAGATGGAGAGAGAGTTTTCTGGGAAATGAATTGAATATAACGATGTTATGTGCCCCCGACTTTACGTCGGGGTGCGTAACGACCGAAGGGAGTGAAGCAAGTATTTGAGTTGCGAATAGAAAGGGGCTTGGCATAGTACGGTCTTTTGGGGGCTTAAGTCTGAAATAGAAAAATTTGCCCAAAAGTATATAAACATAACAGAGTTATAAGTAGTTGTGATATAAAATGGGTCAAAAATTTACTGTTATCGTAGAACAAGGCGAGGATGGTTATTTAATTTCTGATGTAGTTGAGCTTCCTGGATGCCATACTCAAGCTAAAACATATGATAAATTAATTGAAAGAACTAAAGAAGCAATATCTTTGTTTTTGGAAGTGCAAGGCGTTCCTGAAGTAAAGAGTAAATTTTTGAGTTTACAGCAGGTTGAAATAGAGGCATCGTAAAATGTCTGATAAATTGCCTTTGATGAAGGCAAAGGATGTTGCTAAAGTTCTTGAAAAGTTAGGTTTTGAATTTAAGAGACAAAAAGGAAGCCATATGTTCTTTGGCCATCCTGATGGAAGAACCACCGTAATTCCAAACCATCCGACAGAACATCTTGATCGTGGATTGTTGAATAAGATAATCAAACACGATTTGCAAATCAGCAGAGAAGAATTTTTGAGGTATGCAAAATGACAAATTGGCAAGTTGATGAAAGATTTTTGGATTTTGTGGTAAGAAAGTTTGAATCAGACAGCGGATTAAAGGACTTAGTTGGTGTAACAAAGCCATTAGTTGGTGCCGGTCAAAAGAAATATAGTATGAATGATTTAGTTGATGAGATGAGACAAGGAACTAGTACCTTGACACATAAATTATGAAACATAATATTTTCTTAATTTTTTATT
>CAYJVI010000068.1:0-5980 GCA_964373595.1 uncultured Methanosarcinales archaeon
TCAAAATCCATACCAAAAATAAAAAATAGCCGCCTTATTAATGTTCTGGAACAGCATAATGCTGAAACAGGCATTCCAACTCAAATAGATCATCACTGATGCCTTTTTTGAAATCAGCCCTGCCATGCTCACTTTTAAATTTAGCCAGCCCCAAATCAATGAGGTAAGGAACAGTATCAGGACTTATAATAATATTAGCGTGATGCAAGTCTAAATTGGATATGCCGCGGCGATGAAGCTCGTGCACGGTTTCTTCCAGCATAGCCTGCTGTTTTACACCTAAAACAGAGCCGGCTTCTCCGAGAACTACACCGCTGATATAGTGGCGCACGATGGTGTAAATTTTAAGCTTATGGCTAAAACACTCATGAAAAAAAATCTTGCCAGCGACTCCGGGAATTTCTCTGGCCAAGTCCAGGGCTTTGTTTTCAGTCTTAACTTGGTTGCAGCCGGGAAAACCGTGGCTGGTTATTTTTGCAGTTCTAAGCTGTCCTTCCTTCTCGACCTGATACACGGCGCGATAGCTCGATTGCAGCGGTAAAATTATATTGTAGCCAAGATTTTGTATGCAGTCCCGATAGATTGTATCGATAGTTTCAATATTCATCTTTACATTCCCAGTTAAACTGTAATTCTCGTTGATTATATTCTTCTGTTGCTTTTTCTAACCCTTCTTTAAATATCCTCCATCCCTGCGGACATTTTTGGCGGTAATTTTTGGTATTTACAAATTGTAAGGTTAGCGGAAACGTAAACCCATGCTTTTCTAATGAAGATAGTGTTTTCCCTAATATTTCAAGATTAACAGCATAAAAAGGCTGAAGTTTCAATTCTCTGATTATTACGTCTAAAAACTGAAGAACAGAGTTACATTCCTTTAAATTGATAACAATCATAAAAGGAGAACTTACACTTTCTGTTTTTGATAAATCTTTTGTCCGTTTCAAGTTGCACCGATGACTTCCCAGAATCCTTCTTTTCTTCCCCCTACTCTTCTCAGTATCTTCTCGTCTTTCAAATTCTTAATATTCCACTCCACTCCTTTGATGCTTAGTCCTGTCTTCTCAGCCACCCCTTGTGCCGTAATTCTTGGATTTTCCCTGATTAATTGAATTATCTTTTCCCTAGTCTTTTCCCTAGTCTTTTCCCTAGTCGGGGGAATATGGACTTTCCTCTTAAAGGCCACAATAAACTGTCTTCCAATCTCTTTAAAGTCAGTATCTGGTTCTTTGGATAAAATCAAACCAATGCCCCTCCCCCACTTTTCTACGAAATGAATCTGATGGAACATCTCCGCTAAAAGTTCATTCCTGCGCTCAGAGACTTCTTCTGTCTTGATTTTCTCAACGGTTAATCCCCCGTACAGTAAACCTGGACTCCTAATTTCTACTCTGTCTTTAAAGATGGCGATATTAACAGAATCATAAAGATAATAGTCTCGGTGGCAGAAGGCATTGATGATTGCCTCTCGAAATGCTTCTGTATCAATCTCAGGCACGTCAACCCGATACAACCCTTCCACTCTCATGCCAGTATGAATATTCTCAAGAATGTATTTCTCAGCTTTTTCAATGAGAGTGAACAAATTACCAACATACTCCTGCATATCGATGGTAACTGCTGTCGTTTCTCCAAAAACAGCACAACGTAATTTCGCATTCGGGAAAAATTTTTCTGGACTTTTGGCAAAGAGGATAACTGCTGTATTCAATAGTTTACCTTGCGAAAGAAGATTTAACTTTTTCAAAGAGTTTTCCATCGTATCAAAGTGTTTTCCTGTTTTCTTTAAGAACCACTTTAATTTCTTTGTATTAATATCGCTTATTTTTACTTCTTTGCAGATTTCTTTATCCCAAGCCATCATCTCTTTATTCTTCACTAGGATTATCTTCTCGATTTCCTTAGCGCTTAGTTGTTTGTCCTCATCTCCAACACGTACATAAGCACGACCAAAAGCATAATACGGAATATTTTCGCCTGAAAACTCAACATGAACGCATTTCTTTCCGTCCAGAACGACTTCATTGACTTTAGGAAATATCTTTGGCTCGATATTATCAGAAATCGCTTTGGAGATTTCCCTGATTGTATTCTCAGTAACATTCTGTCCAACAACAGTGCCATCATTCTTAACACCAAAGCGCAGCTCTCCTTTCTGATGCTTGTTGAGAATGGAGGCCATGGAAATTATGGCTTCTTTCAACTCGGATGTTGACTTCTTTAATTCCAAAACTTCAGATTCTTTCATTTTACTTCTTCTCACTGAAAACAGGGCTACAAGATTAAAAAGATTATTATCACAAAAGCGACTCCGGATTTTTGTCTGTCTGAAAACCTTAAAGAAGTTCAGAAAATAATCACACTTTCTTCTTATATTCTGTATATCCGGTTTTTCCGCAGACACATCTGTCAGCGTGATTGGCCATGAAATCTCCCTGCGATTTGGGAGAGAATTTGTTTTTTCGTACTAATTTATCTCCCTGAACTTCATACAATTTCCAGAGCTTGCTTCCGGGCTTCTTTGCGCTGCCTTTTGCTGCTCCGCTTTTACCTTTTGCTGCCGCCATTATTTATCACCCTGGTGAGTTGTTGATAGATACTGTTTATACGCTTCATTACGTCCTTTAATATACTCTGCCTTATAATCACTCCATTTTTCACTGCATCGCTCATCGTATGCTTTTGCAAAACCGAAAGCAGCGGCTGCAAAACCAACAGCCGAGATCAGCCCAAACAAACCGCTAGAGGTACTAAAGACCGAATCGGCTTTCGCTAATTCAGAATGCTTATTTTTTACAGCAGTATATTTCTCCTCCGCAGTTTGAAAGAGAGAATAAGCAGTACGACATTCCTCAACACTGGAACAGTTTCGAAGTTTAGCATCTAAATCTTTCCTCTCAGCTCCAACTTTGTTCAACTCCTGTGCAACAACCGTCTTTTGTTCGATAAACTCCTGATCATTTCGATATGCTCCATATAATCCGCCAACGACTGCGGCTACACCAGCGCATCCCGCCAGTGCATATTTGGTTGATGGTTTCATTCTTGATCGCCCTTTGATTTTTTATCAAGTATTTCTCTTAATTTATCGAGTTCTTCATCTTCTAATTTTTTAGTAGAAAACTCATCGGCCTCTTCTCTGTTTCTATTCTGAAGTGCAAAAAAGCCAACCACGTAAGTAACCATAAATAAAGAAAAGCCAAAATAAACAGAATATCTTTGGTGTGAATCTAAGACCTTGTTTTTCTCCACGGTGGCATGATATTCAGGACTGTTTTTCAAGTTGGTTTGCTGATTTATCAATGAGTCATAATTGGCAGCCAGTTCTACGCAATGCTCTAAAACTGACCCGCCTTTCTCTCTGGGAACACAAGCTGCAAGTTTCTGTTCATATTCCGGTAATTTCTTTTCAACTTCCTTTAATCCCATGTAGGTTGGAGAATTATTCAACAGTTCTGCTCTTTTGCTCCGAAAATAAGATGGAAAAGCTAACCCTGTTCCGAACAAACCTGCAATGGAACCCAAAACCATCGCGTTTGCAGCTTGTTTAGAAATTTTCATTCTTTCTTCTCCTGCGCTTTCTTCTTCTCTTCTTCCGCTTTTTTGCGTTCTTCTTCTAATTTCTTCTTTTGCTGCGGGGTTATGCGTTCCATTTTCTTGCGCGCTTCCGCAGAATTATACACCGCGGCATCAAATCCGGCTTCATGCTTGCTATATCGGGTATGTACATGCCGTAAAACAACATTCCCTGCATCGGTCTTAAAGTGCGCAGCCAATGCTTCGGTAACCTGCGCATTACTGGGAGTAGCACCTTCAAAGGCAACTACGCCGGCAACTTCAGTTCTTCCCAAAAGCGTATTGTCCTTCTTCTCAGTAAAAGTAACTTTCATGATTCTCACCTTACTTTAATGGCATACTCTCCTTTCAATTTCACAGCGATTTTCTCGGCAATCATGGATTTGCTGACATCCACAACATACAATCTCCCCTGCCAGCTGGTGGTAAAACTGGAAGTGCCGCAGGATGGACAAGTATCTCCTTCCACAAATAATTTACAGCGTCTGCATGCTTGTTTCTTGGCCATTTTACTCTTTCGCCTCTTTCGTTCCGCTAGGAACGTCACGAACGGAGTGACTTGACTTTCCTTCTTTAGCTGTTCCTTCTTTCGCAGCAGCAGCCTGCTCCAGCCATTCTAATTTTCCCAAACCTTCCTGCCTCATGGTCAGACCAATCTTAGGGCTGTGAACATCTTTATAGCTGACTGCAATGATTCTCGCTTTGCATTTGTCGCCGACCTTCAGGGTTTGGCTCGTTTTCTTTCCCTGCAATACTTTCTCCTTGCTGAAGGAAACATAATCATCCATACTCTGGGAAATGTGCACCATTCCATCGATGCCCCCCATGTCAACAAATGCTCCGAAATCAGTAATATCGCGGACCGTCCCATAGACTAATTCATTCAATTCCGGCCTAAACGTAAGCAATTCAAATTCCGCTTCATAAAACCCGGCTCCATCCCCTGGAACTATAACTCCTTCCTTTATATCTCCAACATCAACAACATTAAGCACAAATCCCAGTTCTTTGGAAACAAAGTTTTCATAGCAGGTTTTGATATTCTGCAGGACAGCCTGCCTTTTACCCAGGTTGAAGGCCTTGGGGGGCACTCGGACGTAATCCTTGACCTTGACTTTGTAGAACATGGTAGGTACTTATTTTTGGGTTTAGTTTATAAAGATTTCCCTTTCAAAGAGAGCTGTTCTTCGTTTGTTGGAAAAAGTTTCTCGTCTATTCTGTTTTTTTGCCAAATAGCCGAAGAGGTAAATTTTGATGTAAATCTTTTGGGACCTAGAAGCCATTTTCAGAACGTAGCCGAAGTCATCACAATGTTTATAAATTTAGTAACCATCCTCTCACCATGGATTTACGTGAGCTCAAAAAAGAGGTCCATACCTTGCCTGACCTTTCTGAACATCTGCAAAAGTTCCAAAATCATTGGATTAAGCCCATTAAAGCCAATACCAACAAGCATCTTCCGTTTCTGCAGTATATTTCCTCAAAAAAGAAACAGGAAATCAATGTTACTTTATTCTCCGTTCAAAAAAAAATGAAGGAACTAGAACGTGCTCAAGCGCTTAATCATAAATTACAGGAATATGCGCGGCATCTCATTGAATTGAAACTAACTACCTTAAACGGCAATAAAGCCAAGGGACAGTACCTTACCAGGCTTCTCCTGCATGATGAATTTCTGAACACCAAAGGCGTCCTTGACGAAGTGAAAGCGCTGGAAAAAAACCTGAAATCCATCTCCTACAAATACCACCACATCAACGAGCTTGTCCAGAAAGAAGCGCCATTGGAAGAAGCGGTGCATTTTCTGCATCTTCCGCATAAAGAACATCTGCAAGCTCTCCTTTCCGCTTCACGAAAACAAAAAACCCTGGTAAAACAGTTAGGTCAACATTTTATCATCTTAGTCAAAGAAACGAGGAAGAAAAAATGAGCCTCATTGCCGGGATTATCGGAGTGCTTTGCATTTTAGTGGCGTTTGTGTTAGATGAATTTTATAAGAAGATCAATTCAGAAACAGTAACGTATAACGTATTAAATATTGTTGGTTCTGGATTACTGATTTATTATGCCTACGTTTTAGAAAGCTGGCCTTTTGTGGTTCTGAATGCGGCCTGGCTGAGCGCAGCCGTAGTTAAATTAGTAAAGATTTCACGGAAATAGAGGTTGGCCCTAATTCATCGCAGGATCTAAGTTATTTTTAAAATATCGGATCTGAACGCTTCCGCTCGGCTTGCCGTCCTTCCCCGGGCGGGCAAAGACAATAGCTCGTTCTTCGCTCATCTTTTCCATCCTTTCCTCAACAGCAAGATAACAAGTGATATGATATTCCAACGGCCGTTCCAGTGAAATTGCTTCCCTGCGAATATTAAAATCATAATATACATCTCCCTGACGGCGTTCTAGT
>CAYJVI010000069.1:0-5734 GCA_964373595.1 uncultured Methanosarcinales archaeon
CAGTAGAAGCAGTTGCTTCAAAAGCAGAAGTGAAAGAATCGAGGGTAAAAACTTCAGCAGTAAGTGCAGAAATAAAATTGCCAACTCAGCACAGTATATTTCCGCCCCCTGCCGTGGTTAAAAAAACGCCGCAGAAAGAAGTGAGCAAAACTGCCGATGAGCTCTACGATGAATGGAGCAGGTTCTATGAGCAGCATGGCAATCATGTAGTACAGAAGAACGATACTATCGTAGATTTATGGAGAAATAATTATCAAGGCCCTCTGGCTTTCGACGAATATCTGCGAGAAGTAAAGAGACAAAATCCGCAGCTCAAAAATCCAGATAAGATTTGGCCGGGACAGATGCTTATAATTCCTTCTGTTGCCGGTAAAGATAATGGAAATACCCGTAGATAGGTTTGAGGAAATTGAACAAAAAGCAGACCACTTGCACCACAAATACAGCCTTTCCTTTTCCCCGCAGGCTGAAGATTTAGAAAGGATTGCGGTCCAAGAATTTGGCGTGGTAAAAATTGTGAAATCGCCAATACTTCGTCCGCGCATCGTCAAACATTATGATGATTTCTATGTTTTTTATCGGGCTTTCTGTGGATCCTACGAAAGAATATTACTGGGAAATGTTCTTGGACATTTTGCTTTAGGTCATTTGGAAACCGCCAGCGCAGGCATTCCAAGAATTATTCAAGAGCAGCAAGAAGCGGAATATTTTTCCGCCTATTTGAATAATATTTCTCTCACCCATCTGAATGATTTAAAATGGGATGAAACGTTTGCCAGTCTCAACCCTCTAACTTTAGCAGCACAGTGGTTTAAGAAAGACCGCCATATTGAGAATCTCAAACAGCAGGGCGTTTACCATCTGCTGCGCTAATCCGGCACAGTTCACTTTCTGAGTGATAATCATCGTCATTGCCAAAAGGCGAGCGAGGAACTGCCGTTCGTAAGACCTGTTGGCAGGTGCTTTTAATCGGAATTATCAGCTCTTTTTGAAGCAAAAGAAAAATCTGGAAAAGCACCGAGCGAGCGACAAAGATGATTATCACTTACTTTTCGAACTGTGCCGCTAATCCTACATCTTTATATACTTCTTTTATTTTCTTTTAGGTTATGGCTCAAGCAAGAACTCGTCTTGGCAAAATGATTCTTCTACTTATTTTTATTGTTGTGCTCGGATTTTTGTTGATAGGGTGCACTAAACCAGGATCGGAAAGCTCTCAAGGTTCGCCAGGAACGCAGGGAGAGAAGGGCGAACCCGGACCGGCAGGAAAACAGGGTCCTCCTGGACCTCAGGGAGAAGCCGGAGTGCAAGGGCCTGCTGGACCTAAAGGAGATAAGGGAGATAAAGGAGATGCTGGTCTACAAGGGTCATCGGGCTTATCTGGAATTGAAACGGTAACGCAGCAAACTACTAGTAACTCTGATGATAGTAAATTGTTCAAAGTCGATTGTCCTGAAGGGAAAATGGCTACAGGCGGTGGTGCAAAAATAATTGTCACAGAAGGATTTGGAAGCCCCAGAACCTCTTTGACTCTCAACGGGCCGGAACTTAATTCCAATGGAGCAAGCGTAGGCTGGATAGCGTCTGCGACTGAAACCAACCCTAATGATATGGTTAAGTGGTATTTACAAGTTTTCGCCATCTGCGCTAATGTGAACTAAAAAAGTTATCAAGAGTTCTGAATTTCCCCCTTCATGCAAACCCCTAAAAGACTATATTGAATTTTTGAACGATTTTTTACTATGAAGTCTTGCCCCATCTCATCTATCTCTTTATCTAAGAACATTTAAATATTAGTTTGATTTTTCATACTAAAATGAAAGAAAAAATGAAGGAGTTATTTTTTAACGATACATTAAGAAGATGGCATTTTGAAGCGCTTTTGCGGGAGTCAGGGCTAAGCAGGGAACGAGTGCATTATTTTCTCAAGGAATTGCTTCAAGAGAAATTTGTAATACGTGTTAAAAAAAAAGGAAAAATGCCCTATTACCTGGCCGACAGAGATTCGGCAAAATTTCGTTCCGAAAAAAGATTATACGGATTAACACTGCTTGAACAGAGCGGACTTTTTGAAAACCTAAACTCTAGTAAAGGCATTAAGACCGCCATTTTATTTGGAAGTTTTGCCCGCGGAGACTGGAGCAAATCAAGCGACATAGATTTATTTATCTACGGAGATGACCGCGAATTTCAGAAAGGGTTCTATGAAACAAAACTGCACCGCGACATACAAATATTTACTTATCAAGATAAGAAAACACTTAAGAAAAATCTTGATCCAACTATAATCCCTAACATTGCTAAAGGATTTTTCATAACCGGGAGTATAGAACCATTTGAGGTAAGAGTCAATGCCTAAAGAAAGAACCGCAGAGCAGGTATACGATCAGCTTTCAACTGAAGGCCTATACGAGGAAGCTAATCTTGACAAAGACGAAGTCAAGAAAGTTCTGGCCATGGCAATGGAAGATTACCTCTTCGGAAAAGGTTTACGTAAACTGCATAATCCAAGCTGGCGCGTGATATTCAATATTCATTATGATGTTTTTCGTGAACTTTGTGACCAATTAATGCGCTTTGAACGTCAAAAGACCAGCAACCATCAAGGACTGTTTGCTTTTGTTGTGGTCTGTTTTGAGAGTTTAGAATTGGAGTGGAGTTTCTTGGAGAATATTAGGACAATACGCAATAAGAATAAATATCTGGGGCTTGATATTAGTAAAATGATGTGGCAAGGTGTTGAACTTCGATTTGACCTCTATATTTCTGCGCTGAAAAAAGAAATTGAAGAAAGACTTAGTTAATCAATTCTCTTGTTTTTCTCAATGGAGATGAAAGACTGAAGGAAAAATTGGCAACACTGAAAGGAATTTCCTTCTTGTTTAAAGGATGAGGGGACATTTCTGTTTTAGTGAGAGGCGCTTTCTGATTTTCCACAAAAGTGAGGGGCACTTTCGTATTTTAATTCTTGAAGAGTATACCCCACTGCTTGCTGCGGGGTTTTTGATTCAAAAAGACAGTAAAATTTATAAATCAGTGCCGCTCCGACTTGCTTAAAAGGTAAGAGATTCAGAACTTAAACCTAAAAACACAAAATATTGGAGATAGAAGCCGCCAAACCCATGGCGCAAAGGTAAAAAATGGCCCGAATAAGAAAATTCTCAGCATATCAGAACCTGGAACGTCCCTATACCAGAATCAGTAAATATACTAAAAAAAACTATGTCCGCGGCGGCTTTCCTCATAAGAAAATAGTCAGATTTGACATGGGAACACCGAATAAAACCTATGATGCGGTGATACGATTAAACGTCCTGAAAGCAATGAACATCCGCCAGGAATCCCTGGAATCAGCAAGAGTTGTTTCCAACCGCTATCTGGAAAAAACCTTAGGAAAAAACTTCCATTTGCGCTTAAAAGTGTATCCTTTCCATGTCTTGAGAGAAAATCCTTTAGCTTCTGGAGCAGGAGCAGACCGTATGAGCACGGGTATGAAGCTTTCCTATGGTAAAACTATCGGCTGCGCTGCCCGGATGAGAGAAGGGCAAACCGTGTTTGAAGTACGCCTTGACAAACAATATTTGAAGGAAGGCCGGGAAGCCCTGGGAAGAGCAGCAACTAAATTGCCATGTTCGTGTAAAGTAGTAGTTGCTTAACTAAATTCATTCTTTGCGTTTCAACATCATTAACTTTTTTTCAATCTCGGCTAACTCTTTTGCCGGCAAAGAACCCTTCTGCTGCAGCTTCTTTGTGATCTGAGCTAATTCCCGTTCCCGCAAAGAAGGAATATACCTCCTGATAAAATAAGAGGGATCTCTTTCTCCTTTTTTCAGCATGGCGCTTACTTTTTTCAACTCCTGGGTAAGCCGTTTCTTTTCCACGGCTTCGGCAACTTCTTTCATTGACGGGGCAGTTTCACGAATTTTTACTCTGTTAATCTTCATTTTATCGACGTTATGTATCTTCGTTTTTACTTTTTCCAAATCATCATCCCATTTCGTTTTTTCCCGGGGCGCTTCCAGTATGGTTGGCTTTCTGTATCCTTGTAATCCGGCCGTTACCTTGCGCAGTTCGTTTCCCAGCACTTCTTCCCTTACATTAGGAATTCTGGTCAGTTTCTTAGGCCTTTTGGTTGACGCAGGAGATTCTTTTTTTATCCGCAATTCGTTGATCTCTTCATTGAGCTGATCGAGTTTTGTATCCAGCGAATATTTCCCTGCCAATGGTTTTAGCGCTTCTTTTTTCTGTTCAGGAAGCTCAGCCTTCCATAATTGCGGCTTAGGATTTCGTAATACATGCACAATGTAAAATGAGATGGCTACCAATGCCGCAAAGATTACCAAGCCCGTAAAATAATCCTTCATTCCTACTGGTTCCAGGACAATGCTGGCGCCGGTAAAAGAATTAAATGTTCCGCTAAAAAAGACCAGCAGGCTTCTCGGCGAACCGGATAATAAAACTGCTGCTGCCAGCACGCTCAAGAACAGGAAAGCTCTTTCTCTGGCTAAGGCTTGTTTCCGGAGATGTTCTTGTTCATCCATACTGTTAGGATATTATTTGGTTATTTATTAATGCTTCTTTGCTTATAATGAGTTTAATCGTCTGCGGTTTCGGAAACCTTTTCGCTCTCTTGCTGCGCTCTCTTAGCCATTTTTTCTATCTCTTCCTTCAACTCTTCAAGAGAAAGATAGTTGTACGGAAAATCCTGCTCCGGCACGCCTCCCGGCAGATCTGTTTTACTAACATATATCAATGGTTTCAGAGGCTCGATTTTCCGGAACAATTGCCTCTGTTTCTCAAAAGAATACCCTGAAGAGCCGCTCAAGTCAAATACAAAAATAATGACATCTGCAAGCTCTTCCAAAGCCAATTCCGCCTGCAGTTCAACATTGTTCATTTTTTCCGGTCTGGCCAATGTTCCGGGAAGGTCAAGAACCTGCGCAGTAGTTCCATCAAAAGCAGCATATCCCGCATTAATGCTGACTGTCGTAAAGGCATAGGCAGCAGTTTTAGCTTTGGTACGGGCAAGCTTGTTCAGCAAGGTTGTTTTTCCCACATTGGGGAATCCGTAAATGCACACGGTAAACATTTCTTTTATATCCGGATATGTTTTCATGATTCTTCTGCATTCTTCCAAGTATTTCAGGTTTACATCAATCTGTTTCAAGGTAGAAGAAACTCTTCCGTAAAATTCTTTGGAAGCGCTCCTCATTTTCTGGGGTTCCTGCGCCCGGTTGATTTTGCCGATATATTCTCTTTGCAGTGCACGTATTCTCCCAGCAGCCCAGTTCAATGCGCCCAGCGATTTCTTAAAATCACCATACTCCAGAGTCAGTTTCATCAATTTTATGTAAAACTCAGGAAGCACTTCTGTTTGAGGAAATTGGGTAAGGACACGTTCCAGTTTCTGAACCAAAGAATCTTTGACAATATCTAATTTCAAACTTTCTTTTTTCTTGATGATCTGCAGCCAGGTCCCCTCTAACTTCTTTTGGCTTCCCTTTTCCCGGGCTTTGCGGAAAGCTATATCTAGTAAAGTCTTGCTGGTTTCTACCGGAGGAAGTTTTTCAAAATTCATATATACTGCAGAATAGGTGTTGTATTTTAAATGTTTGTTTATTTAGGGGGATTTTGGAACTGGAGCAAAAGTTAAGGAGATTTTTAAGGAAGCGGGCGATAAAGTTATGTTCTTCTGAGAGCACTTCGTACTCACAGTAATGTTGTTTTGCTTTCA
>CAYJVI010000070.1:0-2234 GCA_964373595.1 uncultured Methanosarcinales archaeon
TGTATTTCCTTCCGATATGACAACGAGAAGCGAAGAAATACGAGAAGTGGTAAGACAACTCGATGAGATTATCATAGAATACAAGAAAGAACACCCTTCTCCAAAACGAGATTGGAGAACGTATGAGCAACAATTTGCTCGGAGAGCAAAAGCGTGCTTCACCGAGCTTGAGCCTCTTGTCGAGGAGGCAGTTTCATCAATAAAAATAGTGAGTGGAGAAAATCGAGGCAACGAACCAAAGCTAACATTGAAGCAGAAAGTACTTCTGCTTCTGTTGAAGCACCTCTGTGGCAAGAGCAACAGAACGATGGAATGGATGGTTGTTGTCTTTTCAACGCTGAGCAATGTTGATGTCAGCTATAAAACAATAGAACGCCTTTATTCCGATGAAGCTGTTAAGCTTGCTATCTTCAATTTGTATTCTCTTCTTCTTAAAAAGAAGGGAATAGAAAAAGCAGATTGTGGTGGAGATGGCACTGGTCATGCTTTGTGTATACAGAAACACTATGCTACAGAGGCACAGAAACTCAAAGACAATGTAAAAGAGAATACAAACGATAAAATGAAGTTTGTGTACTCATTCACTTTCATTGATATTAATAGCAGGATGTATGTAGGTTATGGAACGAGTTTCAAGAGTGAAAAAGGTGCTTTTGAAAAAGCACTTACGATGGCAAAAGAGCTTGGAATAAATGTAGAATCTCTCCGACTTGACAGATATTACAGTGGAGAAGCATACGTGAAACTTTGCCAAAACTATCTTGGCAAAGAGGTAAAAATGTTTATTATTCCTAAAAGCAATATTGCACACCTTGGTGTTGGTGAGTGGTGTGCGATGTTGCATCGTTTTCTTGAAGATACCAAGAAATTTCTTCAAGAATATTTCCAAAGAAACCAATCTGAAAGTGGATTTGCTGAAGACAAGAAAAGAACAGGATGGAGATTTGCTCAGAGAAAAGAAGATAGGATAGAAACAGCTTATGGTCTCACAAATCTATGGCATAATCTTTCTTGGAGCGGAGCTTGAGTTTTACTGTCCCACACCCCCCCATCATAGTTAACTATATAAATAACAAGTTCTTTCTTATAGTGAAAATAATGGTGTGATTATGATGCTGCAAAAAAAAGTGCTGCAGGAAGAGCTTTGAGAAAAGGGTAGCGAAGTTAAATATGAAAAAATTTTCGTTGATGGTTATTTTGTTGCTGGTAGGGGTTTCTTTAAGCGTAGCTATAACCGAAGAAGAAGTCAAAAGCTTTCAAGGTTCATCTCTTTTTGGTCCAATCGGAGTACTATTTGGAAACGAACAGATTAATGTTCACCTCCTGAATTCAAATGGTGAAGAAATAGTGTATGGCATCATAACAAAAGATAAGGTTATCCAGAATATTATTGTAGGCGGTCTAGAGAAGCCTTCATTAAAAGTGTATGTTAATGAAGCTACTGTAGAAGAAATCAAAAGTGCAGATAGCCCTGCTCCGTTGCTCCGAAAAGCCTTGAAAGAAAAAAAGATTAGCTATAAAGCAGTTGGTTTTTCAAAGAAAGTTAAATTTGCCTTCTTGTCAGTATATTCAAATGTTGTTGCAGTCTTCGGATCTAAAGATAAAACAGTTTCTGACGCGGAACTATTCGCAGAATTGAGAAGTCTATCAAATGAAGAACTTGATGTTTTGGTAGAGGGAAAAGCAGAGAAAGCAGGAGCTTTAGCTGGACAGGCGTATCAGCGCACCCTAAGCGATAAGCCGGTTATTAAAAAAGCTGTGAAGGTAGATAAAAAAGTTTTAGCGATAGCGGCAATACAGATAAAAAAAGAACAATCTCATGGGGTTTGTGGAAATGGTAAGGTTGAGGCAAAAGAGGAATGTGATGGTACAATTTACAATAAAAGCTGCGGTACATTAGGTTTTGCTGGTGGAAAGTTACAATGTACTGAATGTAAGCTAGATACTAGTAAATGTGGTGAACCGAAAATTTGTGAACCTGATAAATATTATTGTGCAGATAGTAATGGTGATTTTGTTGAAGGCAAACCATTTCGGGTTCGTTGTAATAAAATCGGAACAGAATATGGGGTGCCAATAAGTTGTATAGATAATTTTAATAGGCTTTGTTTTACGAAAAATGACACTGCTAAATGTATTGTTACTGAAGAAGGAATTCCCATAGAGGAGTCCAAACCACAAGAAGGAATTCCCATAGAGGAGTCCAAACCACAAGAAGGAATTCCCATAGAGGA
>CAYJVI010000070.1:2334-5718 GCA_964373595.1 uncultured Methanosarcinales archaeon
AAGAAGGAATTCCCATAGAGGAGTCCAAACCACAAGAAGGAATTCCCATAGAGGAGTCCAAACCACAAGAAAAGATATTAATTTCAAAAGAAACTTGTGGAAAATTTTCAGAACCAGGCAAGTATGGTGTCAAACCGTGCGATGAATTCGTCGGTCCTCTGGGAGTAAATTTCCGCGTTAACGAAATTGATAAATACGACCAAGTTAGAGGTGATTATGTCGATGCCTTTGGGAATGTTTTACTTGATGATGGAGTATTTAATCCTAATTTAAAAGATAATGTCGCGTACTATGGATTAAAGCTGTACTCTATCAGTAAAGGGGTTATGGTTCTCACTGATATTCCTAAAGATGTTTGTTCACCTTATTTCTTTCCCTGCAGCATTTTTTTACCAAACGATGCGCTTGAAGGGGATGTTCTTGTGATAGAAAATGGATACTTTGGAAAAACTAACGATCCCCAATATCCTCAGTTAGCTACATGTGCGGCAAAGAATTTAGCCAATGCTGCGGTTCATTCCAGCCAATTTTTAGGGCTGCCGCAGCCAGAAAAAGGCTTATCGCAAATGTTTATTTTCCTTGATAAAAAACCAGAGTGGACAGGCACCAGTTCTGGTCCAATATCAATCTGGTATTATCAGAAAGGCGATCCCAAAATTAATTATGAAGTTAGTCAATGCGAAAAAACTATACAATCAGGAAATTTTGCCAAAGGAGATCACGAAATCACCCATAGCCTAATCCGTTGGTTGGGTGTTCCATTAACATTCAACGAAGGTCTTGGAAATTATGTACCAAAAGTGCTGGAGGATAAGAAGCCGCAAGGATGGGAGACTAAGGGAGAAATATGGGATCATCCAGAATCGGCGTGTAAAGAAAACGGATTCAAAAAAGGATACAGCACACTTCCCTACATAAAACATTACGATGCTAAGCCAGGGAACTATGATGTTTATGTATCGGGAGAATGTTTCTGGCAGAAATTAGTGTACAACTATGGGAAAGAGGTCATTCCCAAGGTTATGGGAGTACTAAAACAGAATGTTGGGAAAAATAAGAGTTTTGAGGAAAGTTTGAAAGAAGCAGGAGTGGATGTTACTAAATACAAGCAGTGGGGTTTGGGTGAGTAAGCTGCTTGAAATGCTATGAAGTTACATGGCACAGTCAGATTCCCTAAATAATTTTGGAATACTACAAGACAGCACCCCAAAAGAGGATACTGTTCATCTTCTCGAATGATGGCTTCTTTTTGCCATTATTCCAATAAGTGTTATCAACTTCTCTCTTCCTAATTTTAGATTAACATCTGCCATTTCGGCCGGTGTTCTCATTTTTAATCCTTGATGAGGATTTATGAAGTTATGAACTACCCTCCTCATCATCAAAAAAGCATTTGCCCCATCAACAGTACTAAATCCACCCCGCATTATTTTGATACGATCTTTTATTTTTCCATTATATCTCTCAATAGCATTGTTGTTATGTTTCAACCCGTATTTTTGATATGCAATTGGAACACCAAAATTTAGTTTGCTTACTCTTGAGAAATTTTTGCTCCATGCGGTTTTGTAATTAGCAAATTTATCACTGACAAAAGTGATGAGTTTTCTTTTCTCTTTTGGTTTTTTTCTTTCTTGATGATATCTTTCTAAGATCTGATCATAACAGGTTTCTTTAATTTGAGAAAGAAATTGAACACACTTCTTTTTCGTTCTTTTATTGACGAATAGGTGAGCAGTAATATACTTTGTCTTGCTGTCAATGCAGTTTAGATCATAATGGTTTTTCTTTCCCCGTATTGGAATATATTTCTCATCGAAGTGTTGTTTCCCTTTCAACATCGGTTTTACCAATTGATGCACCAGATTTTAAAAAAAGAGAATATTTTTTGTGCCATTTGCTAATAGTCCAAAGAGTGACCCGCACACCGTCATGTTGCCAGAGATGGTTTTGAACATTAAATAATGAAAAGCCGTCGTTGTACATATGTATTGCTCGAGCAATTATCTTTGGGTCATGGCGCATTCGTTCAAAACCATCTGGGTCAACAAATTGTTTCCCACATTTTCTACACAGATAACTCTGCTTAATACGTATTTTTCTTTTCCGCTTTCCATTTTGGACAACTTGATTCGATTTGCAAAATATACATCTATCAACCATTGAGCATCACCGGTTATTAAGAAAGAAGAGGAAGTATTTATATCATTCGTTTAGTAGAATAGTATCGTTTAGCAGTTAAATTTATATAACGCCCTGCATTCATCCCAGACATGAAAAAGGTGTTAGTGCTGTTATTAGTTATTGCCTTCCTGGCTGTTTCTTGCGCTGCTCAGTATGTGTGTCCTGATGGAGCAACAGTAGCTGATCCAAAATTATGCGGGAGTGCAAAAGAAGCGCCTTCCGAAGAGGAAAAGGGGATCGCTCCAGAAGTGCAGGAAATTCTTGCCAAAAGCAGTAATGTCAAGAGTATTTCTTATAATTATAAAAGAGTGGACCAGCCTTTAGAGAAGCCGCTTCAATTCAGGGTGAAAGGTGATGCAGTAAAAAGAGAATTGCCGGTCCAGACCAAAGTTCTGAATAAAAATGAAATGGACGTGGTTGTTTTTAATACTGTGGCTAAGACCGCTAATGGCTACTGCGAAAGCAAAAAGTACTGCCTCAAAACCGGAGATGTGGGAGCAGTAGGGTATGATGCCTATTATGTAAAAACTCCCTTTGACTGGCAGGAAGAAATTACCTCTGCAGAGAAAAAGGCAGAAGAAATCCTCTTTGACCGGAAAGTGTGGCTGCTGCAGGTCAATAAGGATGTAAGCATGTGGGTTGACACCTTCTCTGGACTGCCATTGCGCGTGGATGTTAATGGCGAACGCCACGAATTCCAGAATCCCGTATACAATCGGGTTGAAGATGCTGATGTCGGCTTTGTAGAACGGGAAAACTAAACAACGAGAAACTGCTCTACAACAGATCTCTCACCGAATGAACTTGTTCTACCACTTGATCTTCTTTGCTGCAGTAGGGGCAGAGCGTGCTCTTAGCCTTGAATTTAAACTTGCATCTGCCGCAGAAGAATTCTTTTTTCACTGCCGGAGCTTCATCAGCTGTGCCAAAAAGATCAACTTTTTTGTTCTTGTAGCAGCTAGAGCATTGGTAGCGCAATTCCTTAGAAGCGTTATTTGAGGTAAAAGTCTGCGATTTATCTACTGCTTTCCCGCAGCCGAAGCATTGGACTTTTGCGCTATATAGGCTCATATGAGCATAAAAGAGCCTGAAGTTTAAAAAATTGTTGTTACTCCTGTAGTTAGGTACGAAAGTTTGGACTATAACCAAGCCGCCTTGGCCGCTCACTCGCTGGTTTTCTGTACTTGTATTCGCTAGTAT
>CAYJVI010000071.1:0-2305 GCA_964373595.1 uncultured Methanosarcinales archaeon
ATTAATTCTGCGTATTTATCCAATGCAGTCATGTTGATATGCTTGATCATGGTCAATCTGATGCAGGTCCTTTGTTTCTTCTGCGCCAGATAATCTAAACTCAGCAGCATTCTTTCCCAGAAATCAGGAAACAATGGTTTATCAACTTCCTTGAGCATCTCTTTGGTAGGCGCATCCACGCTGCAATATAATTGGGTGATTGGTTTCAGATTTTTTATTTGCTCTGGATACTGCGAGTTAGTTACTAAGAAGGTGGAAATGTGTTCTTTATGGAATCCGTCAATAAGTTCATTCATTCTGGGATAAGTAATCGGCTCTCCGGTAAGGGATAATGCTACATGCCGAACCTCTTTTGATTTCTCGTAGGCTGCTTTATTGGCTTTCTCTGAGCCGCCGAAGCCTACCAGAAGCTTATGGTGCGCTTTCTTGCTTTCTTCTAAAATCATTTCCGGTTCATCAACGCCCCACTTCCATTCTTTGGAAACAGGAGCTTTATAGCCTCTCCAGCAGAAAGTGCATCGATTAGCGCAGCTGATGCTGGTAGTCATCTGCATGCACTGGTTGCTCATGATGCCGTAGAATTTTAACTTGTAGCAGCCCCCTTCGCCGTTAATCATGTTCTTGGTCCAGCCGCAGGTTTTCACCGCGCTATGGCTGCCGACGATGCGGTATTGCTGTTTTTCTAATTCTGCCTTGGCTTCAGGAGTGAGCATGGGAAGTATATTTTAGAGCGTCTTTAAAAAGATTTAGGGAAAATTTAAATACAGCCTACAAAAAAGAGATATTATGTACGCAACAATCTATGCCGTGGACCATTTGGCAGGAGAAGAAATACGCTCAAAAGGGCGTGGCCAGTTCTCTACGGCAGAATTTCTTACCTGTAACCAGATTACCTATCATATTGGTTATGGCGGACAGCAGGCAGCAACTCCAAATCCAGCACAGCTGCGCCCCCGCTCTTATAATGCGATTCTGGGAACATTTTCTGATTGTTTACAATACCGTGTTCTGAGACAATATATTCGATTGCAGGGAAGGAAACCGGAAACGGTGGAAGGCTTTGTCAATGGGCCCTCAAAAAAAGATAAGTCACAATTCCGTTCAGCCAGAAGACTCACTAAAGATGAAGTAAGAAAGTTAAGCAAGGAAGTTTTAGCTGCGCTGAGAAAGGAGTAAGTTCAATAAATATTGTCATGGTGATCATAATCTTCTAGAGTTATCATTTTGCTATTCTCATCAACAGAAAATACCAATACAAAATGTTTATCAATATGCACCCTTTTCAACTGCTGTAGGGGAGCTCTTAAATTTTTATAGTGTTGGGGATTTTGTAAAATCTCTTCTACTTTCTTCATAATAATTTCATACTGCTTTCTATTTCTCTTTATTAATTTAGAAAAAACTTTATCCAAATCAGGACTGATATGCAAAACATACATCTATTTTTCATACCTCTGCCGTAAGTCCGCCATGCTGCCTACCCGGATAGGTTTTTGCTTCATAATTTTTCGTAATTTTTCTACGTACTCCGGCCTTAGCCCCGGTTCAAGGATCTCTTCTTCGTATTGTTCGGTTATTAATTCTATAGCCTGACTTTTGTCCTTGAGGTCATATTTTGCCTTTACAATATTGATGATCCTATTCACATGTTCATTAATGCTGATAATTGCTTGCACCATATTTTCACCTTTATCTCATATTAATATGACATATATCTGCTGTTAATATATAAATCTTGCTCTTTTTATTTGGCGCTCCTCTAAAATACATTTTAGAAGATGCGATAAAATTATTAGCTAAAGAAAATAACCGCTGATTTTACCCTGTTTTTCTGAATGGTCTGCAAATTACTTTTTCCTTTTTCTTTGCACCGGCGATTTAATATCCTCAACTGCAATCTCTAATTTAGACAAATCATCTACCTTTACTTCTAATCCATTAAGGGAAGACCTGATATGCGGCAGTGTGTTCTCAACCGGACGCCGAGGATGACCTTGTTCAGAGACCATTTCAGTGTGCGTTTTGAGATAAAGAGTTTCTGTGGATTCTTTCCCATCAGGCCAGCGGACTCTGACTTTTTGCTCGTCTTCAAATTGCACCGCTTTTCCAGCGCGGGTATAGTACCGGACTCCGTATTGGTCTTCGAATTGTAGTCGGACGTATTTCATATTCTTTTCCTCCGTATTAACATATTCCTTTCGGTATGATTTAAACTTTACGCATCAGAAACATTTATGTAGGAAAAAACAATTCTCTTCTTGATGAAACCAAAATGCCCCCAGTGCGGTTCTTTCAATGTCGCCAT
>CAYJVI010000071.1:2405-5715 GCA_964373595.1 uncultured Methanosarcinales archaeon
CATAGAATTCCTGACCTGCAATAGCTGCGGTTATGATGAGCTTGAAGAAGGCGGTGTCTTTGGAGAGCAGAAAACCAGCCAGCGGGAGAAAGGAAGATTCAGCCCTTATAAGGTTGGTGGGAAAGGGAGAGTGAGGAAATAAAAATTAATTAAATACGCATCTTCTAAAATGTATTTTCAAATAGATATATATTTATAAATCAACCCTGAACAAAAACTCCTCATGAGCCAATCTATCGATAAATCAATTGAAGAGCTTACTAGACTAAATGTAGATACCTCAGGCCTAGAAGACCAGCGTCAAATCGATGGAGAATCAATGGGTTATGAAGCAAGGGGCAGGATAGAAGAAGCAGTAAATAGTTTTCTAATCTTTCTTCCTCATCTGAAAAAGCAGATTGATCTGGCATATTTGTATGGAAAACATTTTAAAGGATTTCATACTGCAGAACATGGCGGGGGAAAATTATACCTTTACGCTGATGGAAGTAAATCCGAGAAATCTATTATCCCATGGAGGAATCAATATCATTTACAATTATATTTTGCTTTTGAAATGGATGACAAGGGAAAATATATTTTTCAGTATTACTATCCTTCTGTTCGCTTTGTAATCCCCAAAGATGATGGGAAAGACAAAAAGACAAAAATATCCCTTTATCCAGATAATAGTACTGAGAAGAAGAATATGGTGAAAGTTCCATTCCACAGATTAGTAGACCTTGTTCTAGAAGGGTATCAGGAAGCATCGGACTCTGGAATCCAGCTATTTTCTCAAAACTTTGGTTGGGGGCATAAATCTATGGCAACTTACAAAATGTTGCTGCCTTATGCACTCTCTGCAATTCCAGAGTTGACAGTAAGTGCTGCTCATATTCTTAATAAAATAGTAACTAACATAAAAGATGCTACTGCTCTTAATGCCAGTAATATTGGAAAATTAAAAATTCCAGACTTAGAAGAAGCTATAAGTTTATTAGCTAAAGAGAAATAAACCACAGAATTATTTTACAAAAAGAGAAGAGACGTTTTCTTTCCAGAAACCTTAAAATATACTCATCTCTTTTCAACTAAAATGGCCAAACCAGTCCCCGGCAAACATTCCGAGTACTATGAAGCGATTCTTCAGCTACGTAATGTCGCAGGTGAAGTTATTGATTTTGTCGATAAAGAAATTGAAAAGAAGAATATTTTTGTAGCCAAAGTAAAGCCGGTCACCAACGGCCATGATTACTATCTGGGTAATGCCAATCTCACGAAAAATTTAGGAAAGACCTTGCAGGAAAAATTTGGCGGAGAATTCACCGTGACTGCGACCTTATTCACTCGCAAAGAAGGTCGACCGGTCTATCGCTTAACTGTTCTCTTCCGGGCCATGCCATTTAAGAAAGGCGATCAGGTTGAATATCACGACGAGACTTACAACGTGATAATGTCTGGCAAGAAAGTGATGTTACAACAACTTAAAACCGGAAAGAAAGTGCAGGTCTGGCATAAGGATATGGGTAAAGTTAAGAAGATAGATTGATTAAAGTTGGAAAAAGTTATGTTTTTAATAGTAATATTTAATTTTTAAGAATAATTTATAAAAAATCATCATTTCTTATTTAAGAAAATGAACAAAAAAAATTTACCACTGCAATATCATCAGGCCAAAGAAATTATAAATAGAGAAATAAGTTCCTATCGTTCTGCAGTTTCTCAGCCGCTTCCAGAAGTTACCTTTGAACAAAAAGGAGATACTGCTTCTGTACATTTCAAAATACCTCTCCATGCAGACCTGTATAAATTACTAGCTGAAGTTTCCCAAGTGCTGGGTAAAGCAACCATTGATGCTTCTTATCATTCTGCTACCTTGCAAAATGAAACCATGACTTTATATTTAAGCAATTATGCGCAACTTGATAAGAGTCTTAAGTTTAATACTAGGACAGCCTATTCTAATAGTGATTCCTCTCAAGAGGGTTTCACCAGTCAGGATATTGAAGCGATTATCACTGCCTATAAATGTGCAAATTCTCTTTCAGAAAAATCTTCTCCCAAACAAAGACTGGCTGATGTAGGAGTAAGAATTTATGAAACAGGACAGAAACTGGACTGGGAACATCTTGCCGGCTACGAAAATGTGAAACAGGAAATAAAAGATACAATTATTTTACCATTGAGGTATGCAGAAGTATATGATAGTATTGTGCAAGGTACTAGGAAATATGTTGAGAGCAATCGAGCCAAGGCCGTGTTGTTTGAGGGGCCTCCTGGAACAGGAAAAACCACTGCTGCCAGGATAATTGCTGGAGATGTAGAAGTGCCGCTAATATATGTGCCTATAGAAAGCATTGTTTCAAAATGGTATGGAGAAAGCGAACAGCGCCTTGCCGAAATTTTTGATGCTAGCGCTGAACTTGGTAGTTCGTTGTTATTTCTTGACGAAATAGATGCGCTGGGCGTATCCAGAGATCAGGAGATCCATGAAGCATCCAGAAGAGTGCTTTCTGTTTTATTACGAAAGATGGACGGCTTTGAAGCAAATGATAAAACTATGCTTATAGGTGCAACTAACAGAAAAGAAGATTTAGATCGGGCTTTGTTAAGTCGTTTTGACGTAACAGTTCAATTTCCAAACCCTAACCAAGATCAGCGTTCGGCAATATTTGGTAATTATGCGCAACATCTTGTAAAAGATGAATTAGAAACATTAGCAAAACAATCTGAAGGCATTTCTGGAAGAAATATTAAAGATATCTGCGAACATACGGAAAGGCGCTGGGTTTCCAGATTACTTAGCGGTGATGGAGTTGAAGGTCTTCCTTCTTTACCGTCTTATCTTTCTTCGCTCAAATTAAAGAAAGAGAAATAAATTTTCTATACCTTACCTGACAAAACCGTTATAATTCTCTAAATTCTGTTCTAATTCCTTTATCATCAATGGCGCAACTTTTCTTCTCATGACTGTTCTCGTGCTAATAGGATTAACTGTTGCCCTTCCATATAATCTCACGCCAGATGGTTTTATTTAAACTTTCTGAAATAAACTCTTTTTAGTTACTATAATCTCAGAAACGTTTTTAAAGAAACCACTGGGTTAGAAAGTAATGGTTACAGAAGATAATTACAAAGGAAAAGCAGAGCTAGAGCGCTTTCTTAACCTAATGGACATCTCCGATGATAGGCTGAGAATAATTAATTCTAATAAACACCTTGGTTACGTTAATGATTCCAGAATTCTTAACCGGACCATGACCGAACAGCAATATAAGAAAAGCTGGCTTTATCTTGATGGCTTAGCTTCAGAATATCATACCTTGGTTCA
>CAYJVI010000072.1:0-5623 GCA_964373595.1 uncultured Methanosarcinales archaeon
ATTGAAGGAACAAAATATTCTCTTAACACTGATCGATGATGTTATTTTTTATGATTTCTTAATGAGGTATTTTACGCGGCAAAAAATAAAAAAATTTAAGGGTCTGTTTTAGACTGTTGGTTCTTACTGATGGCGTAAACCATTTTCTCCAAGCCTTCAGGAACTTTTCCATTAAATTTATTCTTCCAGGTGGCGTCATCAGTCACGCAGACTAGAACATTCAGGTTTGACATGTAAGTGGCATAACCAATGTTTTGGGAAATTTTATCCAATGCGGTGCGCACTTTGTTGGGATCAACTTTTTCAAATATCCCTACTACGAAATAGAAGTCTCCTTTCTGTCCGAGTACTTCTTTATTATCTACTTCAAATTTATCAAACTTATATTTCTTAAATTTATATTTCATTTTCCTACTTTCACAACTTAATACTGCAGCAACACTTCCACATCCCTTCCAAAGATATCCTTCAGATTTTCAAACAATGGCTCTTTGATGAATACCTTTTTAGGGAATTTCGCCTGAGCTAATTCTTTCTCCAATTCTTCCAGGCTGCTCTTCTCCAGCGTGCCTAAACTTCCATCCGCTTTAATTTTAGCTTTTTCGATCTGCTGTTCTTTTGCGTCAATGTCATGAATCACAAAAGCGCTCGTTTCCAGCAAAAGCACTTCTCCGAACTTCTCACCGTGCTTAACTCTGATACGGGCTCTTTCCAATTCCTGTCCGCGCTTGCGCTGCATATATTCGACTAAGAACTTAAACAGTCCTGAACTTCCTTTCCGCGCTTTTTCGATGTCGGTCTTGGTCAGCTTTTTCTGATCGTGCTTGTGTTTTGCTTCAATGATCTCATTCAAATCCCGCAGATATCTGGCGGGCACCTTTCCAGTGCTGATCAATTCATCTTCAAACAATTTAATCAGCTGTTCATCCTGCGCTTTTTCCACGCCTTCTAATCTCAGCACATCCCTGATGATGGTCATGACTTCATCGTATAATAAGGAAATGCTTTTCTCGTCATGCCGCGTTTCAATTTCCTTGAACAATTCCCGGATCCTTTTCAGAAACTTTTCAGCATCGTCAATGAATTTATCTAATTCCGTTCCGCTCAACTCTTTTTTTTCGCCATGCTCAATTTTCTTGCGGATATCGACATTGTTGCGCAGGATCTTGATGTATTCCGGCTCCAGCATTTTTTCTTTCTTGACAAAAATTTCTTCCAGCACTTCCGGAGTTTCCCTCGGCGTGGGCGGCGGCAATCCGTACAACATGATTGCAGCTTGTGATGGTGTCAAGATGGCATAATATGTATCTTCCATGCCCATTTCTTTCAAGCGCATTTTTACTCTGCTGATGCTTTGCTCTCCGGTGCTCATAAACAGGTCTATAGCTTCCCGGCTGGGCTTGATTCTTCCCATTCTCAGCAGCTGCTTCCAGGGCATGAAAATTCCCCTATCGTAAAATGGAACCCCGTCCCGCAATAAGGTGAAGATGATCGGATTTGCTTCTTTCAGCGATTCCCAGAAGTCGGTCAGGATATAGACTTGGATGTTTAATTTATTCTTGATGCCGGTCATTTCTCCTGCTTCCACGCCCATGCCGATAATGATGGCTCTTAATTTATCCTTCAATTCTGCGCGGCTCATTTTCTTGACATCAGTATCGTCAATGACAATCCAGACATCAATATCCGAGGTAGGGGTGGCTTTTCCCTGTGTCAGGGAGCCGGCTAAAACATAACTGAGAATGTACTTCTCAAATTTCTTGATGACCATGCTTTTATGGATTTCAGCGATTTTGATGGCTGCCAGCATGCCGGTGTCGTGCAGGGGCGCGCTCATGGAAACCAATCGATTTAAGTCATATTTTGCGTCATAGCAGCTCTGCCATATGTCCGTCAGCAAGGCGCATTGCGGGGTGATGTCTTTATCTGCATCTTCGGCTATCTGCTTGATCACGGAGGAGAATTTATTGAATAACTCTTCCTTGGACATCTTTTGCGAAGTGGTGTCGTCAACGACGATCAGGACATGAATTTTGTTTTCGTCGACCTTTTTGTCTTCTTCTTTTTGTTCTTTCTGCTCTCCTTCTTTAGCAAGGGCTTTTTCCGGCGGCAGAAGAGCAATACCAACAATATAATCTCCAAATTTTTCCAGAACTTTCTCTTTGAATTTATCCAGCTTGTCTTTGATAGCCTTAAGCTTTTTTTCCACTTCCGGCGGAATATTTGGCAGATTAGCGGGCAGGGGAAATCCTTCCGGCATAGCAGTTTTGATTTCCTTAGGCTGTAATGATTTTGATGTGTTTTTTTTAGACATATGTATTCCTCCTGAGACAACAATATAGGGTAAAACAAGCTATATTTTGGACACTTATATTTATTTCTTTTGCTTGTGGGACATTTTGGTCAGGCGTTGGGTTTTGTCATATTTTACTCCCTTTTTAGTAGTAAAGTTTATAAAGTGCGGGCTGAGTGAAATACTCATGACTACTATTAATAAGGGTTATAAGGAATTTACCTTAGATAATGGGTTATTTGTAGCACTCCAAAATATTCCTACTCAAATCATTTCAGGAAGATTGAGAGTACACCATGGTGCTTTACATGAACTGCCAGGTGAAGAAGGGTTAGCACACTTTTTGGAACATACTATTATGATGGGCGGTTCACAAAAATATTCTCCTAAGGCAGTTAAACAAGTTATGGGAACATTAGGTTATCTGAATGCCTCTACCAGTTCTTCTGAAACAACCTTCCCAGTAGACATGTTAGCCGAAGACGTAGAATTATATCTTGATTTTATTTCTGATATTGTTTCATGTCCTGGGTTTGATGAAAGAAGTGTGGAAGAAGAACGACAGAGAGTTCTTCGTGAAATAGCAGATAACAAAAGCGGACCAGACTTTCAAGAAGATATAATGTTTTTTGATGCCTTATTTGGGCCAAACTCGCCACATAATTATAATGTTCTGGGAAAAGAAGATGTTATTGCAAAAGCAACCCCAAATGACTTACAAAAACTTCATGAACGAGGATATCATGCAACCAACATGGATTTAATCTTGGTGGGGGGATTACCAGGTAATATCGAAGAATTAATAAAAGAAAAATTCAGTGCCATCTCGGCTGGAGTTAATAGCAGATTTGTATTTCCACGAAACTCTTCTTTAGAAAAAAGTACAATTATAGAAAATTCAGCCCCAGAATTATATAATCCTGAAAACCCTGCTGAGAGTAGTGCACGTTTCCAGCTTGCGTTTCCTGCATCAACGTATGGCGACCCAGAACATTATCCAGTAATGATGCTTGCAGATGTCCTTTGTAGATCTTCAAACTCGTATCTTTTTCAAAGATTAAGCAGAGATATGGGTTTAGCATACGGGATAGGAGGTGGATATCATTTTGACAACAATAAAGGATTAGTATTAGTTACAGGTAAAATAGATGCTTCACGAATAGGACAGGCATTAGGAGCGATATTTGAAGAAATGAAAGAGTTACAAGAAAACATTATTCCAAAACATCTATTACACCTGCTCATAAAGCAAAGCAAATACAGTATAGCGAAGGTCTTTGAGTCAAATGCTGGACATATCAGCGCAATTCAATCGAAATTAGATTATGGTTTTACACCAGAACTATACTTTAGGGAAATTGATGCAGTAACTCCTGAGCAAATCCGAGAAGTTGCCAATAAATACCTTCCTTCCAGCAGAGAAGAAGGAAAATACGTTCTTCTACTCAGAGATCCCTTAAAGCAATAGTTCTTTTGCAGTAGAAATATTTAAATATTCTGTTTCGATTCATCTGCTCATGACCGAGAAAAAACCTAAATCTGTTGATGAGATTATTTCTGATTACCAAAAATTCCATCATAAGGCAGGAAAAGGGTTTAAAGATAGGATTAAGAAATTTGAAGAATTTCATGATCCAGACAATATCCATGCTCAGCAGTTTGCGCACCATGCTCATTATACTGTTTTTGGAAAACCAGGCAAGGAAAAAGAATATCCCGGCGCATACAATGTAGCCTACAAAGTTCTCGACAAACATCTTGAAGGCGATGCCGACAAGTTAGAAGATGAAGATAAATTAACCCAGATTTTAGAAACGTATACTGATACCTTCCTGCAGAAAGCCATGGGTGATAACTTCAAGAAAACCATGGAGCATGCTGAAAAAGAAGGGAAGCTGAGCAAGAAAGATTTGAGAGAGTTAAAAGGACAGTTGATGGGGATGTACCATACCGACGATAATGGAAGGCCTGTCAATATCTTAAGCGAGGAATTTATTAAGAGATTAAAAGGAAAGAAAAAACTTGATCTCATAGATGAATTGCGTGGTATTTCTGAAAACGTAAAGAAAAGCTATACTGGTCATTTACAACAAAAGGCATTAGAGGGGCTCCTCACGGAAGAAGACCGTTTGGATATGGCTAAGTATATTTCTCCGATTTTTGAAGAACGAGGTTTAAAGCATAAGAAACCACACATAATGCGTTCTGCAGAAGAACAAGCAAGCCATTATGGCGCTTTACTCCAAGGAGCTACCGAAACACTGATTAAAAAAGCTGGTTACGAGCCTATCAAATACCAGAAAAAAGATAAAAAATAAAAAAATCTATTCTAACTCAATTGTCTCCAGCTCATCCAATCCTAAGTCAAGATCTTCTTCCAGGGAATCAATCTCATCCAACTCCTGTAATCCGCTGTCCACTACTTCTTCCGAAGGAGTTAACAAGGTTCCAGGCTCTGTAGCTGAGAGGTCTTGAGCAGCTTTACAGCCGCTGACAATAGCGGCTGCTAAGATAAGCAGCAACAATGAAATTCGCACTATTCTCATCTTGCGCCTCCCTATACAGTTGCTTCTGCGCTGGCATTGGCTTCAAGAGCAGTGTTGCTTTCGGTTTTGTCACGGCCAGATTCTTCTGAAGCTTCTTCACTTTCTTCCTCCTCAGTCTCATTCTTTCCTTCTACACTTCTCTGAATCTCCCGGTATTTAGCCGTGAAGTTCCGCAGTATCTTCTTGGTTTCCTGCAGATCTTTTCTGACTTCATGCTGCGCTTGCCGCAATTCCTGGTTAAATCTATCAAAATCTGCTGCGGCAGAGCCATCTTTCCATACTTTTGCAGCAGCATCGTAATCAGCCTGCAGTTCTTCTACTTTGGCATCAAATTCAGCCAGAATATCTTCCAGTTCAGATACATCAATTCCTTTTGCAGCCAGAGCATCAATGCGAGCCTGCATGGAATCGTGCAATTCCAGATGCTTTCCCACCAGCGTCTGCAGTTTGGCATTCACTAACAATCCTACCATCCGGCGCTGCAGTTTGTTTACCTTCTGGTTGAGCTCTTTCAATTCCTTGGTTGCTGCACGGATTTCTTCTTTGGAAGTTTCTGCAGTAAAGCTGCCGATTTTCTCTTTCAGCGCCTGCAATTCCAGATCCAATCCATCGATGAGCGCTACAGCGGCATCCTTTTCATCTTGCGGCAGATCTTCCATCCCATCGAGGCGATGGCGGAGTTTCTCTAAGCTTCGTTCAACTACCTGGGCGCTTTTTTCCAGGTGATTCTTTACACCCAGCCGCAATTCTGCTTTCAACGCAGCGCAATCTTCTTTCTCTGGAT
>CAYJVI010000073.1:0-3991 GCA_964373595.1 uncultured Methanosarcinales archaeon
TTTACCGTGAACATCTTTCCCCTTTCATCTCCAAATACTTCTTGGCGCTAAAAGGATGATGCTTGGCATTCAGCATTTGGGAATCTATTAACATTTTTTGCTGGCTTCCCCATTCTTGATCACTGTGTTCTTTAATATATTGAGCCCAGTATTCTACAAAAAACAGGCGTGATTCCCGGTTATCCTGCGAAACTTTGAGCTTAGCCATATTCAAACTGGATTAATTCTTTGTACTTTTTAATCTTTTCCTGGTCAAGATGCTCCTTAAAGAGTTCTTCTAAATGTTTAGCATCTTCCAAGTCTTTATCGGAACAAAGATAATATTTCTTAAATGCAACCTGTTTTTCTAAAGAAGAGATGTTTATAACCCCTTCTTCGGTTTCAACTTCTATAATATCTGCAAAAGCATCCCGATCTAACCTCGTTTTGGGGAATTTTACTTCCAGATTAGGAATAGTTTGCCCTTTTGTTGCAAAACGGATGGCAATATTATCTTTCAAATAGCTGTAAACCTCATCATCACTTTCTGCGTTGAGGCACCAAAAATCATTCGCTTTTAATTCTTGGTATAACTTTACAAATTTTTCTTTCTCCAGCGGTTTGATAAACAAATCTACATCTTCTGTTGCTCGCGATCTTCCCAATAAGATAGCAACATATCCACTAATAATAACATAATCAACATACTTTTCCACTATTCGAATAAAGTGAAGAACAAATTGGTCCAATTTATTAACAGGTTTCTCTAGCTTTATTTTTTTCTCGCTAACAAACCTCATATTCTTTCTGGAATCGTGCTACTATTAAAATTTATCTGATTATTTCCAGCACTTTTTCTCTGCTTTTTTCTCCTGATTTTATGCGTACTGAAAGCTTATAGTTTTTCTTAAAAAATTTGATTAATTCTGTATTTGCTTTTCCTTTTTCTGGCATAGACTTCAGGTATAGTTTGAGATTTTTATTCTCTTTGACTAACTCCGTCCTTCCAGCGCGAGGAATAACTCGTATTGCCAAACGATTATTCTTAATGAATTCACTGAGGTCCATGTGCAACAGTTTTAAGAACATACAACCTCAGCCAGGCTAGGAAAAGAACTGCCGCCAGGAGATTCAGCAGGGCAGAAACTAACGGAGGATAATACAGAAGCTGCTGATTTATTGGGAGCATAATCACGCTGAGCAGAGATGCAGCCAGAGTTGCTAAGACCAGCATCAAGAGAAGCTGTTTCCACTTTTGGCCGAAAAGAGTAAACCCTGCCGCCAAGGATGCCCAGACGCGGTATTTCTTGACGAAGCTGTAAGAGATGAAAAAAATAAGGGAAAGGAAAAGAAGTATAAGATAAAAAGTTATCACATTATTGATTACGATGCGAATATTGTCCAGCAGCGCAGCATGAGTCAGGTAAAACACGGGAATGAGAGCCAAGATCAGATTTAAAAAGAGCGCTGCCAGCAATTTGACCGCCATAAAAACCAGAGCAAATCCGGTCAACGGAAACAGCAAGGCCAGATTCAGGGCATTCCAGCGCCAGCAGCTTTTTCTGGTGAGTTTCTTTTTATCCAGATAATTCCAGATCAACGCCTTGGAAAATGAATAGAGGAATAAGCCGGACACCAGCAGAAGAAGAGGGGTGCCAAAAACAAGGAATAAAACTGACCACTGGCTGGGAACGCCGGTTGGTATTTGGCCTAAACCAAAACTCTGAAACAACACCAATAGGGATTGTAATTTTGCTGACCACCAGGAGAGCCAGAAGGTAATGGCGAGATAGAGCAAAGACAGAGTTGCGGCATCGACTGCAAAGGTATACGCAAAATCCTTTCCCAGTTTAAAGGAGCCGAAAAAATGTTGGAGAGTTTTGTTCATTTTTGTTCTTTAAGAGCTTTTAGATACTTGGTTATTTCTTTTTCAAATAAAATAAAATCGTCGAGATCTTCCGTTAAATATTGATAAACTAAGACATCATCAACGTAACCATACTTATGGATAAGGACGTTTCTAAATTTTTTCATATTCCTAACTTTAGCCGCCAAAGAGGAGGATAAAATCTTTTTCTGTTCTATTAAACTGATTATATTATCTTCATTGCCTGGAAAGCCCAACCTTTCTTTTGAAGCTATCAATGAGAGGACATCTAAAGCTGCTTCTATAGTAATCGTAATCAATCTTTCACAAGCTCGTCGAACCAGGGTATTGTTAAGATATTCTTTTTTATTCTTAGGCAGGATACTTTGTAATTCACTGAGATATACATACACTTCTTCTAATTTGGAGACTATTCTCTTTTTTGCATCCATATTATGCCTCAATTCTCTTTAATGCGTCTTCGTAATATTCGTTATAATACTTCTCAAAAAAGTTGAATTCTTTTATAACTTTCACAAATTCCTGAAAAGTAAAATCATAATCCTGGTAATAAAGCACTTTACCCGAGATTACCTCATTCTGAAGAAGTACAGGCAAGTCTTGGAAGATTTTAAGGTCAACATTATCTGGAAGGCTGCCAGAGGCAGCAACTTGAAAACGAAAGCGTTCTTCTTCCGGGGCGTCATAATATACCGCTATATCTACATCAGAAAGAGGAGTCTGTTTTCCGGCAGCATAGCTGCCAAAAAGGACCATAAACTTAATTTTTTTTTCCTTATCAAAGTCCAAAATTTTTTTCTTAATCTTTTCTATATCCATGTAAATTAGGGCCCCAAAGATTATATAAACCTTACCAATCCGTGTTCCTGCTTATTTCTCCTTAAGCTCTTTTGAAATATTTTTGACCGCCTCGCCGATAATTTCAATCCTTCGCGAATATTGTGACTCATAATATTTTGACCTCATCATCCATAATATACTTCTTCAGGTATGGGGAAACTGACTTGTAGGTCAATAAATCAACTTTCTTTCCTAATTTTTCCTCCAATTCCAAGTTTAGGCCGAAAAATTCAAAACCCATTCCTCCTGGCGGTTGAACCAATATATCGATGTCGCTCTTCTTTTTAGCTTCCCCCCTTGCATACGAACCAAAGATTCCTGCTTTCTTGATACCGTTCCTTTTCAAGATAGGCACAGCTATTTTTGCAATTTGTTTTATGGTTAAGTTTTTTTTTGTCATGTTGATCAGTAATGTTCTAAATTTATATAAATTATTCTGTTGAAAAACAATCACCACTCGGTATTCCTGCTGATTTCTCCCTTGTTTTGCGATACGCTGGTAGATGCTTGTCCGGCGCGTTCCCAGTTGACTTTGCCTACGGAAGAAGTTACCACACTGAAGCAGACGTCGCCTATTTTCGTTGAACCAAGAGCTGTTTCACCTTCCCTGCCGGCCACTCCTATGGACATGGGAGCCTGATTCCATTTAATGCAGGCTTCCTGAAGGGAAGGATTGGTTGAATATTTGATGATAACATCTTTATCAGATTCACCGTTGGTTAATTGCATGGGCGATGCGATATTCCCCGCCCGGTTATATAATGGTATTGCTCCGAGGCTTACTATGCCGTCTGCAGCAGTATCGATAAAGACGTTGAAAGAGACGGCAACCCCATTCTCATCGACTAAGGGCGTAAGCGCTTCATCTCTCGGCGCAGATACTGCCCAGGTGATTTTGTAGAAATATCCCTGCAATGGCTCTTCTTCATCCGGCTCATCATCCCGGTCTTTATCTGCGTAACAGAAACTTTCATCCACACATACTTGCCCGCGGCCGCAGATGAATGGTTCATCTGCTTCTTCATCTGGATTCTTGTGGCAGAGGATGGGCGAAGATTGTTCGGAGCGCTCCATCTGGATTGAAGCGACAGCCTGATAGGTCCCTGAAACGGTCTTAATCACTGCTTTTCCCTGCGGTTCGATATCCCGCCAGTGGAGATCATCATTTTCACAAATAGCAGACGGGAACCAATTGCTCCCTAACATTGGCGCAAAAGTTTTATCCTGCGTTGCTCTCCAGTCCTTGTAGAAATCTGCTTTTCCGAATAAGAGATTGCTGATAGC
>CAYJVI010000073.1:4091-5619 GCA_964373595.1 uncultured Methanosarcinales archaeon
CCATCCGGAAGCTCTGTCCCTTCCTGTCTTCCGCTTACGGGATTGAAGTATTCGATGTCTTCCAGATTATTTTTTTTATCGGGAAACGCAGGAGAACCTTTATAATCGTAATCAACTAAGTATTTGCGCACATCCTTGCCTTCTTTGTTTTTTTCAAAAATAGTTCCTCCGGTAGGAACAAAACATCCTTCTTTTTCATTGCATCCAGAGTCTCCTTCTCCTTCTAGATAAGTATTTCCAGTTAGTGAGGTAGTTTCTCCGGTTTTAGTGTTGCGGATAGTCTGCGTTTCTTCTTGGAAATCGGTTTCTTCAAGAACATCATCGGTAAATTTAACCTTTTTGCCTTTTTCATCCTTTTGGCCGGGAACGAGCAATCCTTTGCCAGTCAAATCTCCCGTCACTTTGTCGAGTCCTTTACCCTTGCCAACTGTATAGGGGTTGTTTCCCACCACAATGACTCCTTGTTTTCTCTGCTCTTCAGTTTGAGTGGCAAAGACTTGGCCGTTTTTAGCGAGGAAGGTTTCTTTCAGTATTCCTCCGCCTTCTTTCGCAGGCAGAGAACGTTCGCCGACAAACAAACGGGTTTCAGTATCTTCACGTACGGTAACAACTCCGGCATCCCCGCGTATAACTAATGTTCCATCTTCTCTTTTAAAGATATCCTTGTTTGGCCCCACTACATTCTCGTATTGCTCATAACTCCCACCGAGAAGTTCTAGTAGATCACTTTTAACTCTTTCTTCAACAACAGGAGCCCCAACAAACTTGGTTTTGGATAAATCTTCTTTCACGAGTTTTGTTTTTACTCCATTTTCCCCTTTGAAAAATAATTGCAGCTTGTCTCCTTCAGGCTTAAGGGTAAACGTTCCTTTTTTGTCTTTAAATTGTCCAGGAACACCTTCTTCTTTTAATTTTTTTACAAGTTTATCATTTTTAAAATCATTTTCGGTAAATGGTTTAGAAGGTGGAGGCGATTCCCCCGGTGCTGCTTTTTGGTCTTCTACTTTCGGGGTTACTTTTGGAGCTTCTTTCTTTGGTTGTTCTGCTTTTTCGACTATAACCACTCCTTCCACCGTTACTGGCTCTCCTTTCTTTTTTGGTGGTTTGCCTTTTATTTCTTCAGAAGGGATGGCAAGGACAGGCTCCTTGAGCCAAGCACAACTCTCCTGATTTCCGTCATCACAGGCAAGCTTATGAATAACACCCTGTTCGTTTAAATGTTTACCCTCGCGTAATTCATTCAACAATTGGGTTGCAGAGATAGGCGGGGACTTAACATCAGGTAATGTATTAATATCCAGAGGAGTTATTCTAGACTCTCCTTGAGCATACCAAACATTTTTATAGTCGTAACAGCCAAGTTTGTTCTCACAGGTACAACGATTTCCCGTTTCACAGGCCCAGCCTTTTGCTCCCTGCTCGACAGCTTTCCCTACCAAAGGCAATTGTTCTTCAGCTGGCGCCTCACTTCTCTCCCACCATGCTCTCCCCGCCCTTGCTTCTTTGCTGCCAAACAAAAACTGCCATA
>CAYJVI010000074.1:0-640 GCA_964373595.1 uncultured Methanosarcinales archaeon
GAAGTTTTTACCCTCGATTCTTTCACTTCTGCTTTTGAAGCAACTGCTTCTACTGCGGGCGCACCATGGTAGTGCTCGATGGGAACAACATCTGCAACAGTCTTCAAAGAATTGTATCCTGAGAATGCTGCTGCCAATCCGCCAACTACGAATGCAGCCGTAGCGATAGCGCCCAGCATTCTGCTTTTCAAAGTTTTAGGTTTCTTAATAATTTGTTCTAATGTTGCTGGAGATTCTGCAGATTCAATTTTTGCTTTTATTTCTGGCGCCGAATCATAAATTTTTACGTCCGCATCGCCAGCAGATACATCCATAGTTACATCTATTCCTCTGGCATCAACATCTTGTCCTGTTAAGGTAATCTTTGGATCTGCCCCATAACTTCCATCCATAAATCTAGCCCAGGCTCGAGGATTTTTGGTACGATCGATCAGGAATCTCCGGCGGGATTTTCCACTGTTTATTTTTTCTTGCTCAGCTTTGGGTACTGCTTCCTTCCTGTTATGTGGGTCAGACCCATCAATCAATTTCTGAACATGGTAATCTGCGCTGCCTTGTGCAACTTTATAATTTCTCGGTTTAAATCCACCCCAGGCTTGTGGATTTTCTGTCAACTCACGCTGGTAATTCTCCAATAGCT
>CAYJVI010000074.1:740-5557 GCA_964373595.1 uncultured Methanosarcinales archaeon
TTCCTATTCCTGCATCGGCGTTGTCTTCTTCTAACGCCAGAATTTCCTGTAATTCTTCGGCATCAACATATTGTTCTTCTACCGTAATCTCGGGATCTGCTTCATAATTTTTACGCATAAACCCTACCCATGATTGAGGATTTTCTGTCAACTCACGCTGGTAATTCTCCAATAGCTTTCCTATTCCTGCATCGGCGTTGTCTTCTTCTAACGCCAGAATTTCCTGTAATTCCCTAGCATCAATGTCTTGTTTCGTTACGGTAATATCGACATCATATTGGCTAACGATATCCAGTACTCGTTTTTTAGAAATCCATACTCCTAAAGCACGCTGATTTGCTCTATGTCGGTACATTTGCCTTCCGTTTATAGTTTCCGGAGTAATGCCTAGTTTAGGGTGTTCAGACAGCACTTCCCGTATTCTGTCAGGTGATGGATTATAGTTCGTTGCCATTTTAGAGTTAAAATAAACTCCATTTATAAATCTTTCTGTTAATACTCACTATTGGGTAACAACTAATACTTCATAATGCTCATCTGCCCTTTTCTCCTTCCTTCCGGGACTTCCTTAATTTCCTCGCCGACCTGCTGTTTCACGCTTTCTGCTACTGCTTTTCCCAACAGCTGAGTTAAAGTTGTTACATCTGCTTTCTTGAGATCTCCTACATCCTTAAGGCCGTGAGCAAACAATTTTCTGGCGCGAATTCGTCCAATTCCCTGTAATTTAAGCAAAGCCAGAAGTTCTTCTCTGGCGCCGTATTCGATCCGCAGCCGCAGTTTACGTATTTCTTTCAGAGCATCCTTATAATTATGCAATAAAGCTAATTCTTCTGCCGCGTACAATAACCAATCAGCAATTTCCTGCTTAACCCGGATTTCTCCCGGACGGATGTCCAATGTTTCCAATAAATAATCTTCGTCCTTTTCTTCAACCCAGGCTTCAAAGAACAGGGCAGTTTTAACCGAGCCGATAAATTCGTCGTACTCCAGATCATAAGGGCTGGGCTCTTCTTCCAAAAATAAATCATACCGTTTCGTTACTTCTTCCTGGATGAAATCCTGTTCTTTGCTTTTTATTCTCAGCAAGGGCCGCATTTCCAAAGTATGGGAAATCAACTGCAGGAGAGAGAAATAATTTTTCTGTTGATCAAAATTTGCCAGACCATCGATAATGTGCCTGGCCGTGAGCGGATCCAGATACAGCTCAGAAACTCGTTTTCCCGCTGGAGTGGGGCGCAACTTTTCTTGGTGTAATTCATTGGCAGAAACAAATTCATCTGAAGAAGAGCCAGAAACAGCAATAAAACCCCATCCTTCCAGAAGATGCAGCATTTTTTCCATGATGGCTTCTAATTTTTGCATATCCTTAAACTGGTGCGCCCAGAAAGTTTTCGCAAAAAAATCTTTCATGGAATTCTTATCTCTGATTATTCCTGAAGAAATCAGGGAAAGAAGATAGGTCCGCAATACCGGCTCTACTGCTAACTTGGAATAAATTGCTTCTGGTTTTCCAAGAATATAACGCTCATGGATCTCTTCTTTTTCTGTTTCGTCTTTGGCTATGCAGACCGCTTCTCCGAATGATTCGTATTCGGGCCTTCCGGCTCGGCCGGCCATCTGCAAATATTCAAGGACCGGAATCCAATCCATGCCCCAGCTTCCGGAATAACGTTTAAGGGATTTGATGATGACGCGAAAAACCGGCAAACTTAAACCTGCGGCTAAGGTTGGCGTGCAGCAAATTATCTTAATAGTTCCTTTCCTGAATTCATCTTCGATCAATTCTTTTTGTTTCTGCAGCAAGCCAGCGTGATGGAAAGCTACCCCTTTCTTGATAGTGTGGGAGAGTTTTCGGCATTGTTTGGTCGGAGTAGATGCGGCTTTCAGAATTTCGTGTTCTAAATCAGGAAGATTAAAAGTGGTTAATTTAGCAATATCTTCTGCTGTTTTCTCGGCGCTGGCTCTGCTGGGAACAAAGACGATAGCTTGCTTGTTTTGTTCTAACGTTTTTAGAGCTAGTTTGTAGACAGGATCCATGATTTCTGGGAGAAAGAGATGATTTTATTAACTTATGTATGGGAAATGAGAAAAATGTTAGTCTTCTTTCTCCAAATATGCCAGTTCCTCTGCGGGATAAATATGTAAGGATAAGTTATGCTTTTTTAAGAAATCCATTCCAATTATAGATGGCCGGCCTTCAGCTTTTATTGTTGCATCTTTTGACTTTTTCGTTGCTTTAATGGCATCCATATCATATTTCAGTTTAAAATTATTTTCTTCGGTCAATAGGAATATTTCAAATCCTGCAGTTTCTATTAACCTGAAATTGAAACCCCCAAACTGAATGCTCTCTTTTTCGGCCCTTCCTTCCAAAGGTATTTTCAATCTTTTGGTGTCGGCTTGGCTGAAGAAAGTCATCGAGCTGCCAGTATCAACCACAAACCAAACCATTGAAGGCGCAATTCTTAATCTTCCAGAACGAACGAGAGCTACCAGGCAGGGAGGCTGTCCTTGTTTATACTGTAAGTTAATTCTCTCTTTCATTGATGTAAGCTCCAGCTATTTAAAGAACAACTTTTGCCTTTGATACAAATTTTACCAGAGTCTCTGACGGTTCCAGGCCTTTTTCTGTTAATTTGATAAATAAAGCATCTAAGTTATAATCAGCCTCTACTACTCCTTGATTTTCTATTGCTACAAACTGATTATCAAATTTTCTTACTAATTCATCAAAATGAGCATTATACCAGTCGATATCATCTTGCCCTTTTAGGAGTAATTCTCCGTACTGTGCTCTTGTTTCCATAACTGTCATAATCTTATTTTGTTTTTTAGGCATATTTATAAATTTATGTCTGTCGGATAACCTATTTCTCTTTCTTTAACTCCTTCACCAACAATTCTGTCACAGTAATCTTATTTGTCTTATGCTCGATGCAATTGGTGGAAATAACTTGACTTACGCCAGCCTTTTTCAATTTCTTAAGCGCTTCTCCCACAAATAATCCATGCACACAGATTGCGGAAATGGATTTAGGATTAAATTTCTTAATTTCCTTTGCCGCTTCTACAATGGTATGGCCGGTTGAAATAATGTCATCTACAATCACCACATTTTTTCCTTTCATCCAGACAGGATTTACTATTTTCACTTTCACTTTCCAGGAAGTAATGCGTTTTTTTTCGCAGACACTGGAAGGGGCGCCAATTTTATCGGCGATACGCTGCGCCCACTGATATGATTCTCGATCCGGACCGACAATAACCACATCCTTAAAATGCTTTTTAATATGCTCTGCAATCAACCAGTTGGCAGTTAAATATTTTGCAGGAATGGAAAAGATGTCAGCTAACGATTTGTAGCGGTGAATGTGCGGGTCAAAGGTATAGACTTTATCTACTGCGGTGCTAAGCAATTCTCCCGCTATTTTCGAACTGACTGCTTCTCCGGGATTAAACCTCGCATCCTGGCGCATATAGGCAAGATATGGAGCTATCAGGATTACTTTTTTTGCGCCTAAATCCTGGGCATTTTTTCCTGCAAAAAGAACTGCGCTTAAAGAATGTTCCGGATGGGGCTGGAAAGACTGCACTATCACTACTGTTCTTCCTTTTAAATGGGTATTGTATTTGAGGTAGATATCTTCGTCAGGGAAAGCTGAAATAGTCAATGGCGAATAGGTTGCCTTTAGTTTTCGCGCTAATTCTTTCGCTATTTTAACTGAATTTCCGCAGCTAGTGATGATGATTGTTGATACACCTCTTTGAGAGAAAAGTAAATGGTTTAAGTTTATAAAAGTAGCTTTTTCAGGAAAAGAAACCTTTAATAAGAAAAGAATTCTTCTTCAGAGCATGAAAAAGAGGTTTGCATTGTTGGTAGGTTTAATTGTTATTTCCTTGTTTATTTTCTCATGCGCACCACCAACACCAGAAGTTGTTGAAAATTCTCAAGCTGTAGAAGATGCCCCCGCACCAGCAGTTGAAAAAGTGCAATCGCCCTCTGAAGTAGTTGCAGAAACAGTGCCGGCTCCAGTTGTCGAAACTCCTTCAGCAGAAGAAACAAAACCTGCTGAACCAGAATACTCTATCACCTATCCAAAATTAAAATATGAAGGTGCGTATAATGGCCCTTTATATGGCACCTCTGAACAGGTAGGATCCGCATCCATGGATTCTTATTTTGAGCTTCTTGACAAAAATGGCATCAATTTTTTCATCGGCATGTTCGGAATTGATGGGGAACCTTCTATTGGTATGCTCACCACTGACCAAGGATTAGGAGAGGTGATTGATGCGGCACAGAAACATCCTCGTAGAGTTATCCCCTTCTTTAATCCAGGCATCGGTGGGGAAGAAGTTGAGAAATATCTTGGGGAACAATTAACTGGTATGTATACTAAAACATTAACAGCATCGCAAAAAATAGTGGGAAAGGATTTTATCAGGGGATTTGGAGAAATTGAAACTCAGGAATGGAATGCGCGGCATAACGATGCCAGAGTATTGCAACTCATCAATCTTGCCAAGAAAAATGATATGAACTTCATGTTTCATCCAGTTGCCAGCAAAATAGATGATGTCAAGAAAATAATTGAAGCTTATCCAGATACGACTTTTCTTATCCACATGTACAGAGAGGATTTAGACAATAGTATGACTCAATTGATCAAGATATTGCAAGAACATGACAATCTTTATTTCAGTATGGATGCTGCGCATATTATCCATGTCAACAATATGGACATCATTTATGATTTAGACAGCACCAACAAGCAAAAATCCATCAATGATTTTGTTTCTACCTATGACAGTAAGGA
>CAYJVI010000075.1:0-5443 GCA_964373595.1 uncultured Methanosarcinales archaeon
AGAGGTAGCTTTGATATTCAAAAAAGAGGGGGTGCAATAATTTCCGGATACTACAATGGTGGAGTGATGGTGTGCTATCATGTTTTTAGTTTACATAGATACAAGTTTGAGTGCGTCTTTAATGAAAAGTTAGCCATCATGGCTAACTTTTTCAAACCCAACAACGAGTGGCGCAGACCGACCGGGGGATGCCCCATCCGGGGTGGTCGGTAGGGCAAATGTGAAACATTTGACCGTCTGCCGCCATTATTGTTGTTGGGTTTGTTAAACATAAACAACTTTCGCGATGTAAAGCAGTTTCGGAATAACAGAATAATACGGTGATGAGGTTATTTCTATATACATACTATACTAAACTTATTTATATCCTTCACTGGTGGAGATTTTATGAAGAAAACACTTGCCGCTCTGTGCGCTTCTGCGTTGTTTGGCTGCAGCAGTCCAGCCGATGTAAATATAGATTCTCCTCTGCGAGGAACAAATATCCTCAATGGGTATGAAGCTTCGTATCAGGATTTTTCATCTATCGGCGCATTCGTCTCCAATGCCGGAATGTACGAAATATGTACGGTCTCTTTTGTGAAGAAGGATCTGGCAATAACCGCAGCCCATTGTATTGAAAACGGAACAAGCAGCAACCATTTTATTTTACATGGATATGATGAAGTGTTCGATGAGCCATGCTTTGAAGGATCTTGCAAAGATTACCTTCATCCCATCGCTGCCGGGGAAATACATCCTGATTATACTCAGAGCAAGTACAGCAGCAACTGGCACGACATAGCCGTTATACTTCTCGAAGAGGAAGCAGAAGAGGTAGAACCTATCCAAATATTAGATCCCAGCCAGTTTGATCCTGCCTTGAAGGTAGGAAATATCGTGACTATAGCAGGGTATGGCGCTTATGAATATCAATGGCCCTCGGTGCTGGAAGCCGGCAAGCTCTATGCTGCTGATGTTCCTATCACTGCGCATCAGAATGATGATGAAATTATTGTCGGAGAGAAAGATCCTACTAAAGGGAATGCCTGTTATGGAGACTCCGGAGGTCCGGTGTATGTATATTCTCATGGAACAGTTCAGCTTACTGGTGTAACCTCACGGATACCGGAGAAATCAGAAGATGGATTCTGGAAGTGCGGTTATGGTATTGTCTCCACCCTCCCGGGAAGATATAAAGACTGGATCGAAGATACCTACCAGGAATTGCGGGAAAAATATCCCCTGAAAAAGAAAACCGGGAAATATGAAGATTGGGTTGAAAGGGTCTCAAAAACAAATCCAGAACGATATTTGCCGAGAGAGAAACCGCCTGTTATTGACGATAAGCCAGCAGTTGCCGAGGAAGAAACTGAAGAGGAAGTTCCCCCGGAAGCAGAACCAGCCAATAGCGCTGTTGAATCCGGATGCAGCTGCCGTATCTCATCGCATAATCATGACTACGGGGCTTCTTCCCTTTTTGTACTTCTTGCGCTCTCCTATCTGAGGCGGAGAAAATGAAAATCCAATTTGGATTTTCAATCTTTCCTGGAGGAAAGAAATGAAACCATCGTTAGCAGCTTTGCTGGCTTCTGCATCAGTTCTGGGCTGCGGTTCAGCAGAACGTTCTACTATTGATTCAACCATTAATGATTCACCATACCGGACTGAAATCGTCAACGGCATGCCCGCAGAATATTCCCAATTTCCTTCCATTGTGGCTCTGGCGTATAAATACGAAAGTGGCGATTTTCTTAGCATCCTTTGCACCGGAACGCTCATAGCGCCTGATATGGTTCAGGTTGCTGCGCATTGTTTAGGATATTTTGAGCCGAAAGATCTTTTGGTTGTTCATGGAACTAAGGAGCTCAACAATGGACAAGGCTCGGTTATTCCCGGCCTGGAGCAGGCTGTGCATCCAGACTATAATCCTCTTTCCGGTGATGACCCATCCCATGACTTAGGTTTGATTCTGCTGAAAGAAAAAATTCCCGATGCTGTGGTTGCTCCGATTCTTCCGCCAGAAAAGTATGAACGATATCTTCTCCTGGGCGGGGAAGTCACTATTGCCGGATACGGCGTATATGATGTTTACGACACTACCGGAAAGCTGTATTTTGCTGATGTGCCTATTGTCAAGCGAAACGAATTTGAAATGCTGGTCGGGGAAGGGAAGGATGTAACATCGCCCGATGCTTGTTCCGGCGATTCAGGAGGGCCTGCGTATGTGTATGATGATAAAGGGAAGATGTATGTTACAGGTGTAACGTCGCGGGCTCCGCTAGGAACACCCGCATTGTGCGGCGGGGGAACATGGTATGGACTTCCCGGTTCAGAGATATCGTGGATTGAGGAAACGTATAAGGCCTGGCAGGAATCATCTGGCGAAGAAGAAACTCCTTCCTTTGATTTTTTTCCCGACGAAGAAGAAAACTCCGATGAAGAAAACTCTGGCGCCGGTGTTGGCGGCGGAAGCGGGAATGAAACAGCCCCCAATCCTGCAATAGAATATCCTTCAGGTGGATGTACTTGTTCTGTAACAGAAAGAAAAAGCAATAGTGAAAGTGATGGAAGTTTCCTCTTGCCGTTACTTGGTTTGTTCTATGCGCTCCGACGACGTGAAAAGTGATTTGGTTGGACTTTCTCCGGTGGTTGATTATGAACAAGGGATAGATGTCGTAGCTTCCAAAATTTTTTATTATTCTGGGAAAGTGCTGTGCTGTTGGTGAGCAATCTTTCCCGATTGTTGAATCCGCAACTTACATTAGAGAGAATTTTACGGACGTTTAATTTGATCGTGGAAAAGAAAGATAATTCTTTGTTGGAATAATGATTTTTTCCGTAAGCTTTATAAAATAACTGTTCGAAGAGTGGTTCATGTCCAATAATGTCCAGCCTATTTACATCTTGCCTGAAGATACCCGAAGAACGACCGGCAGGGAAGCGCAGCGCAACAACATAGCGGCAGCTAAAGCAGTAGCGCAAACTGTCAGAACTACTCTCGGCCCCAAAGGGATGGACAAGATGATTGTAGATTCTGCAGGGGAGGTAATTGTTACCAACGACGGTGTTACCATCCTGGAAGAAATGCAGATTGAACATCCAGCTGCCAAAATGGTGGTGGAAGTCGCCAAGACGCAGGAAAATGTGGTCGGCGACGGCACAACTACTGTAGTCGTGTTAGCCGGAGAATTGCTGAAGAAAGCAGAAGACCTTCTCGATCAGGAAATTCATCCTACCATCTTAGCCAAAGGATACCGGTTAGCGGAAGCGCAGGCGCAGAAAATCCTCAGATCGTTAGGAGAAAAAGTATCACTCGAAAATAAAGATATTCTGGTCAATATCGCCATTACCGCCATGACCGGGAAAGGCGCAGAAGCAAATAAGGAAGTTCTGGCTGAATTAATCTGGCAGGCAGTACAAAATGTTGCCGATAATGGAAAAATACATTTAGATGACATCAAAGTTGAGACCATTGTCGGCGAAAGCGCAGATACCAGCGAATTAGTGCAGGGAATGGTGTTAGACAAGGAAAGAGTACACGCCTCCATGCCGGAACGAGTAGAAAATGCTAAGGTAGCGTTGCTGGATGCAGCGCTGGAAATCAAGAATACGGAGATTGATGCCAAAATCCAGATTACTGATCCCAGCCAATTAAATTTATTCCTGGAGCAGGAAGAGCGAACGCTCCGGGATATGGTTGAGGCTGTGTCCAGAACCGGCGCAATGGTAGTATTCTGCCAGAAAGGAATTGATGATATTGCGCAGCATTTCCTGGCTAAGAAACATATTTTAGCAGTACGAAGAGTCAAGAAGAGTGATATGGAAAAATTATCCAGGGCTACCGGCGCAAAAATCGTCAGCAACTGGAAGGAATTGACTCCTGCAGATTTAGGTGTTGCTGGTGTCGTTTGTGAAAAAAAAATAGGGAATGAAGAAATGATTTTCGTTGAGAAATGTTCCAATGCCAAAGCGGTGACCTTGCTGGTCCACGGCGGAACGGCGCACGTTGCCGACGAAATCAAACGCGCGGTCACTGATGCCTTAGGCGATATTGCTGCATCTTTACGCGATGGCGCAGTAGTAGCTGGCGCGGGTGCGGTGGAAATGGAATTAGCTAAAGAACTGCGCAAATACGCGGGAACATTGCGGGGGCGGGAGCAATTGGCGGTTCAAGCTTTTGCCGAAGCTATGGAAGTCATACCCCGAACGTTAGCAGAAAATGCCGGCCTTGATCCTATTGATATGTTAACTCAACTGCGTTCTGCCCATGATGAGGGGCAGACAAAAGCAGGAGTGAATGTTTTTACTGGAACGGTTATGGATGCCTGGGAGCAAGGAGTCATCGAGCCTCTCAAAGTAAAAACGCAAGCTTTAAGTAGTGCCGCAGAAGTTGCGGAGATGATCCTGCGAATTGACGACGTCATTCTGGGGAAAAAACAAGAATTGCCGTCCAGAGCAGGGAATCAAAGTTTATAGATGTAAATACGAATGGAGGATTTACGAAAATGGAATTGAATAGTCCAGATGAAATGTATGCACGGTACGGTCATTGTTCAGGAAAAAAATATCTTGAAGCTAGATCTCATTTTCACCAAGAGGGGCGAGTGCTGATGTCTGCTTCAGGAATCATGAAACGCATCTCGGAAGTGGCGCCGGAATCTTTCTCTAACTGTAAGGTGCGCCAGGACTGGTTATCTGCGTGCCTTTATACTTGTGATGCGGTAGCTGTACATCCGAAGGGACGCGCGAAACTAGTTTTGGGTGCCGAGTGGGATACTGCTGTTTTAAAACACGGGGTTCTGTCTATGACCAATCAAGCATGGGAAGATCTGATGGGTTCAGAAGTCATGGAATTAAGCCAAGAACGAGTAAAAGAATTGCAGCGGCCCTATTCGATTGAAGACGCAAAACGGGTTAAAGAATTACAATTTTTGGCCGGAGGAAGTCAAAATCTCGATTTCTACCTGGATGCCATTAGTAGCATGAATAACCACACCCTCATTAAGTTGCTGCGGCCTTTCACCCCTCATCCGGGCAAGCCTTCTCTACGACCGTTAGAATTAAATAGTGCTTATAATATTAGTCAAAATGGCGATGTTATAGTTCTGGGAGAACTTGATACCAAAGGCTGTGTGGTGATTGGAGAAGCTAAAAGAAACGGAAACTCTAAACAACCGACTTTAGCTCAGATATTAGCTTTGGGCAAAGGGAAGATGTCTGGTGAGCATTGGGACCAATATGTAAGGGACGCTGAACGTCTTTGCTCTGAACATTAAAGCGATTAAAACAGGCTCTGTAGAAAATCTCACCTTGTTCGGTTGCCATCGGACTACGCACTGGTAGTTTTTCCCTATTGCCGAGGTTCCCCGTAAGTGACTTCCCCCTTCTCGGCTTGAAGTGTAATTCTAAAGTGCTCCGTAAACTGATGGCAACTACATTTTCTACATCTATGAGAATTCTT
>CAYJVI010000076.1:0-5318 GCA_964373595.1 uncultured Methanosarcinales archaeon
GGGAAGTGCAGTTCGGCCATGCCGGCGCTAAAGCAGGAAAGGAAGAAGAAAGCGCGCAGGCTAAAAACAAAGCCTTGCGGGAAGCGGGGGTTATCGTTCCAGAATCATTTGAAGAATTGGAAGAGATGATTAAAAAAACATTTGAGATGCTAAAAAAAGAAGGAAAAATAATCATTAAAGAAGAAAAAGCGCCAATAACTGTGCCATTAGATTATGCAGAAGCTATCAAAGAAGGAATAGTCCGAAAAGCAACCAACATTACCACCACCATTTCTTCAGACCTAGGGGAAGAAGCAACGTACGGAACTACCCCCATCAGCAAAGTCATGGAAGAGAATTATTCTTTGGGAAATGTCCTTGCTTTATTATGGTTCAAAAAGAAGCTGCCACCATATTTTACTTCATTTCTGGAACAATGCATCCTGCTTACCGCCGACCATGGGCCAGCAGTATCTGGAGCGCATAACGCTATCGTCGCAGCGAGAGCAGGAAAAGATGTTGTTTCCTCCTTATGCAGCGGATTGCTCACCATTGGACCTCGATTTGGCGGCGCTATCGACGACGCCTGCAGATACTTTAAAGAGGCTGTCGATAATAACGCCCTGCCATTAGCATTTGTAGAACAGATGAAACAGAAAGGAATCCCCATTCCCGGAATCGGCCATAGGGTGAAATCTATCCGCAATCCTGATAAAAGAGTGGAGTTGCTGAAAGAATTTGCCAAACAAAACTTTCCGTCAACAAAACATCTTGAATATGCGCTTCTGGTCGAAAAAATAACCGCCAAGAAAGCGGAAAATTTAATCTTGAATGTTGACGGCTGCATTGCGGCATTATTTTTAGATGCCCTGGAATCATCAAAAGAGTTCTCAAAAGAAGAAATTAATGACATTATCGAAATCGGCTATATGAACGGATTGTTTGCCCTGTCAAGAAGCATCGGTATCATTGGACATATCTTAGATCAAAAAAGACTGAAAGAAGGATTGTACCGGCATCCGACTGATGATATTTTGTATTTGATGGACAGAGAATAAACTGAGTCACAACAAATTTTATAAACCAATCATAGTTTTGAGTCTCAAGGTGGGTTAGAATTGACTGAAGAACATAAGCCTGAACATCAACCAGATGCAGACGACGAAGTAATTGATTTCTCTAAGCTGAAGAACAAAATTAAAGGGCTTTTCAAAAGCAAAGACTCAAAACAACCAACCACAGAAAAACACGCCCCTCACCAAAAAGAATCAGAAGAATCTATTTCTGTTGATATTGCTGAAATTAAAAGCACTCTGAAAAAACATGCCAAGTGGCTCATACCTCTGGCATTTATTCTCATTGCCATGACTACTTCTATCTACCTCAGGACTATGCCCCAGCGCCTGCCTATTGCGAACGATTGGGCAGAAAACGGTGTTTACAATTTTTACCGCAGCCAGCTGCAAAGCCAAATCAACCAGCAATACCCTAACCTTCCTGAACAGAATAGAAACCTGCTGGTCGAAAAGGAATGGAAGAAATACCTCCTGGAAAACAAAGATACGATAGAACAGCAGACCGAAGTGCTTGCCAGCCAATACAAAGAAACATTTAAAGACGATCAAGGGACATTATATCTTTTAGGAATAGACCCTTATTACTACTATCGACAATCATATTATGTCCTGCAGAATGGCTACCCTGGCAGCAGCATCAAAGAGGGAAAAATGTGGGACGACTACCGGCTGGCCCCCGTTGGAAGGGAAGCCGAATGGAACTTCCACAACTGGTTTGGCGCGGTCTGGCATAAATTCCTTAACCTCTTTGGAGATTTCCCGCTGATGTATACTTTCTTCTTTGTAGGGACTATTTTCTCTGCGCTCACGGTAATTCCCGGATTTTTCATCGGAAAGATAATCACCAAAAATAATGCGGGAGGATTTTTCACCGCTTTCCTCCTGGCGGTTTCTGCATTCTTCGTCTCTCGGACGACCGGAGAAAGTTCTGACACCGACGTCTATGCGGTGTTCTTTCCGGTGCTTATCACCTGGCTTTTCCTTGAAGCATTAGAAGCAAAAGAAAAAAAATGGAAATTCCTATGGATTTCTGTAGCCGGATTTGCTACCGGCCTATTCGCCTTCGCCTGGACTGGCTGGTGGTTTATTGCTACTTTCCTTCTGGTAACCATGGTATTCCAACTCCTCTATCTTGCGGCAGCCAACTGGAGAACTATCAAAACCGCGCTCAAATCTAAGCTTATGATCGAGCCGCTTTCACTTTTGGGAACATATGTCGCCACTGCCAGTATTTTTATCAGCCTCTTTACCTCTTTCCAGCAATTCGTGCGGGTAGTCTTCGGTCCCTTTCAATTTCTCCGGCTTAAAGCAGTCGCGGTTACCTCGTACTGGCCAAATATCCGGACTACCGTTGCAGAATTGAACGTCGCCTCACTGGGAAATGTCATCGAGCGGTTAGGTGGAAAATTACTCTTTGTTTTAGGAGTAGCGGGAATATTGTTTATTTTATTCAAAAAAAATGAGCAGGGAAAAAGAGATCCGCAAGTCGCCTTTCTTTTGACCATATGGTTATTAGCATCGCTCTTCGCTACTACTAAAGGAGTTCGGTTCATTCTTCAGGCAACGCCGATTTCAGCCATGGCTCTGGGAGCATTCTTAGGGCTTTCCTGGGATTATGCTTCCCGCTGGATTTCCAAAGAGTTAAAATTTAATCTTACGGTAACAAAAGTGTTAGTATTTGTGCTCCTAGCATTACTTTTAATTGAACCGGCAAAAGCCGGATACAGTCAGGCCTTCAATTCCGCACCGAGCGTGAATGATGCCTGGTACAATACCCTCACTAAAATTAAAAATGAAGCGCCGCAAAACATAGTCATAACTTCCTGGTGGGATTTCGGACACTGGTTTAAAGCAGTGGCTGACAGGCCAGTTACTTTTGACGGAGGGACACAGACATCATGGGGCGCTTACTGGGTGGGTAAATCCCTGCTCACCAGCGACGAAAAGGCCACCGTCGGGATGGTACGGATGCTTAACTGCGGACAGTATAAAGCTTTTGAGGAACTAGATAAAATATTCAGCGACACCCCCAAAACGATAGACGTCCTTAATAAAATAATACTTGTCGATAAAAATCTTGCCGTTAAAAAACTAAAAGAATATGATGTAACAACAGAACAGACAGCTTCTGTAGTCCGATACACTCATTGCGATAATCCCCCTGAAGATTATTATATCACTTCCGAAGACATGATCGGCAAAGCCGGTGTCTGGGGCCACTTTGGCAGCTGGGATTTCCAGAAAGCAGTGATGTATCAAAAAACCAAGAATCTTAAACTGGAAGAGGCCCTACCCTATCTCACTTCTAATTTCGGCCTCTCTGAAGAAGAAGCTGCGCAAACCTACACTGAAATTAAAACTACCTCTGCAGACCAATGGATAGCATCATGGCCAGGTTATCTTTCCGGACTGCAAGGGTGTGAAAAACTTTCAGAAGAGAAGCTTCGCTGCGTTGGTTCAGTTCAAGATAAGAATTTTGCTCTCTTGATTGATTTAGACACCTACAACGCTACATTTGAAGGCAATAATAATGGAATTACTCCTAACTCCATAACTTATGCTACCAAACAAGGAATAGAAGAAAAACATTTTTCTGGGAACACTGCTGGATTTTCAATAATTCTTCTCCCTAACGGAGACAGCTATCAATTCATGATTGCTGCGCCTCAACAAGCAGCCAGTATGTTTACCAAACTGTATTTCTTTGACGGATACGGACTGGAGTGCTTCAGCAAGTTTGATGAAGCGCGGAACCTCAATGGCGGCAAGATCATTACCTGGAAAGTCGATTATGACTGTTCCCAGAATAAGCTGCCCCCTCTTCCATAATTTTTATAAGCTCATCAGTCACTTTCCCTCTATGGATGCAGTCATACTAATCCCCGCATACAATGAAGGAAAAACTATCACTGAAGTCATTTCCAAAACGAAAAAGTTTTCTTCAGACATCATAGTTGTTGATGATGGATCAAAAGATGACACCAGCAAGCAAGCAAAAAAAGCAGGAGCGATTGTTTTGCAGCACAAAATAAACTTGGGAAAAGGAGCTGCCCTGAAAACAGGATGCGACTATGCGGTAAAATCAGGGGCTCATAAAATAATAGTCATTGACGCTGATGGACAACACGACCCACAGGAAATTCCAAAAATGTTACAGGCTTTAGATGATCATGACATAGTATTTGGCTGCAGAAAAATTCCTCATTCCATGCCTTTAGTGCTGCGCTTTGGGAATAAAGTCATTTCAAAGACCTTACATCTTTTGTATAATATCAACGTTGAAGATAGCCAATGCGGATATCGTGCTTTCACTGCAGAAGCATACCACAAAATCCGCTGGGAAGCGCCGGATTACTATGTGGAAACGGAAATGGCCATACGAGCCGGAAGAAAAAAGCTGAAATATACTATGATACCCATTGAAACAATCTACGCTGACAGGTATAAGGGAACAACTGTTCTGGATGGAGTTTCCATCGTGGGAAAAATGATGGGGAGGAGACTATGGCGTTAAGCACTACTTTTTGGATTCAGTTTTTAGGAGTTATTTTCGGTACGGCCATGATGTATTTTACCTTTGTGAAATATAAAAGAAGGGAATTAAGCAGCGCTGAATTGACTGTTTGGTTTGCCTGCTGGGTCTTGCTCATCGTCATTGCCCTGATTCCTTTTGCATTAGATTCGATAATTCAACACCTGAATTTCTACCGCCGGCTTGATTTCTTTGTGGTAGTAGGATTCTTCGTCCTGCTGGGACTGGGTTTCTTCAACTACACCACCGTAAAAAAAATGGAAAGGAAAGTGGAAGTTTTTGTGCGAAAGGAAGCGCTGAAGGAAGCGGAACAACACCAAACCGCCGGAACAAAACGGATGAAATTAAATAATAAAATTAAATAATAAAATGAAGATTCTGATTATCTGTGAAAACTACCTTCCTCATCATGGTGGTGTTGAAGTGCTCTTCAAGAATTTAGCGGAAGGATTCCATAAAAAAGGGCATACGGTTTCTATTCTTACTCATCGCATGAAAGGAACGCCAAAAAAAGAGAATCTGAATGGCGCAGACATCCATCGTGTCGCTTCTCTTGATTCCAGATACGTATTCACTTTCTCGTCGCTTTTTCAGGCCTTAAAACTTGCGCGAAAACACGATATTGTCCAGACCACTACCTTCAACGGCGCATTTCCCGCCTGGGTTGCGGCAAAAATAACCAGAAAACCGGTGGTTCTTACTGTTCACGAAGTCTGGGCCGGAAAATGGAA
>CAYJVI010000077.1:0-5316 GCA_964373595.1 uncultured Methanosarcinales archaeon
CCGCAACTTTTAAAAATAATTCAACCTCTTTCAGCTTATGACTCAGAAGACCGCCGAAGAACTGGCCAAGAAGCAGCGAGAGATCTCTATTGCGGAATTCTTTGAAAAGAACCGGCATCTGCTGGGATTCGATAACCCGCGGAGAGCACTTTTAACTGCAGTAAAAGAAGCAGTAGATAACGCGCTAGACGCCTGCGAGGAAGCGCGTATTCTGCCAGAAGTTAACGTAGAACTCATCCAGCTTAGTGAAACCAGATTCCGCATGATTGTGGAAGACAACGGTCCGGGAATAATCAAGAAACAAATTCCTCATATTTTTGCACGTTTATTATATGGTTCAAAGTTTCATAAATTAGCAGCAACCCGTGGACAGCAGGGAATTGGCATTTCTGCAACGGTATTGTATGGTCAATTAACGACAGGAAAGCCAGCAACCATTAAATCAAAAACCGCTTCTACCAAGAAAGCGATGCTGATGAAACTGAAGATCGACACTCAAACTAATCTTCCCCAAATCATGGAAGAACAAGAAGTTGAGTGGGAAGGAAAAGATCATGGCACGCGTGTAGAAGTTGACTTAGATGGAAGCTACCAAAAAGGGCGCCAGTCTGTTGATGAATATCTCAAGGAAACTGCAGTGGTCAATCCTCATACGACTATCATCTATACCAATCCTGAAGCGCAGCAGATCATTTTTGCCCGATCAACCAACCAGCTTCCCCAGGAGCCGAGAGAAATCAAGCCGCACCCGTATGGAGTAGAGTTAGGGCGGCTCATTAAAATGCTGGAAATGACCGAAGCAAAGACTTTGCAGCAGTTTCTGACCGCTGAATTTGTCCGCGTAGGGCCGAATACCGCAAAAGAAATCTGTGAAAATTCTTCTCTGCTGCCGAGAACCAATCCAAAACAAATCAGCAGGGATATGGCTGAAAAGCTGTATCAGGGGATTCAGAAAACTAAGATTATTGCCCCGCCGACAGACTGCATTTCTCCCATCGGAGCAGAAGATCTGGAGAAAGGATTGCGGAAAGAAATCAACGCTGAATTTTACTGTTCTGCCACCAGGCCTGCTGCAGTCTATCGGGGAAACCCATTTGTTATCGAGGCCGCTCTAGCCTTCGGCGGGGAACAAGATGCGGAATCCACAGTCAGGATTATGCGTTTCGCAAATAGGGTTCCGCTTCTCTACCAGCAAGGCGCCTGTTCCATCACTCAAGCCATCCAAAATACATTCTGGCGGCCGTATGGATTATTGCAGAGCAAGAATTCTCTGCCGACCGGCCCCTGCACTATTGTTGTGCACATGACTTCGGTATGGGTTCCCTTTACGTCGGAATCAAAAGAAGCATTGGCGCAGTACGAAGAAATTGTCAAGGAAATTAAGTTAGCGTTACAGGATTGCGGCAGGAAGCTGGCTTCATTCGTGAACAAAAAACGGCGCATCGGCGAGGAAGTAAAGAAGCGGGGCTATATTGAAAAATACATCCCCCATGTCGCTGACGCCCTGAAAGAAATTATCGGTCTTGATGAATCCAAGAAGAAAGAAATAGAAGATAATTTATATACCATGCTGGAACACACCCGCGGAGAATTAGAAGAAATAAGTGTTGACAATCCTGATTACGATCCCGAACTGGCAAAAATAGGTATGGATGTGGAAGAGCCTGAAGAAACAGCGGAGGAGCCAAAGAAAATGAAAAATAAAAACAAAACTAAAGATGCATTTGGCGGTGATGATGATGAAGAAGATGACTTTGACGGCGAGGAGGAGCAAACTACCTTGTTTTAGTTAAGTATGGCTGCAAAAAAGAAAGAAGGGACGGAAAAGGAAGTTGTCGAAAAAATAGTTGATACCGCAAAAGGGATGCATCAGGATATCAGAAAGCAGAAACAGCCGCAGATAAAAATTCCCCTGCGCGCCTTGAGCAACGTCGAATACGATCAAAAAGAAGGGTATTTCAAGCTCCTTCCGGGCGTAAAAGAGAGAACTTTAACCGCTTCCACCATCAAAACGTTTGCACAGACCTTGAGAATGATGGCACTGTCCAAGCAGTTAGTAGAAACTGATGATATTGCTACCAAGAGGGAAGCATATTACGTCAGCAAAAACTGGGGGGATGCTCGCTTTCTGGAGCAGCCAGAATCAGATAACGTCATGGATGATATTGAAGCCATGATGGCCGTCAATAGGGAACAGATTGGATTCATTCCTGAAGAGAAAGGGGGAGATGTTGCCGGTGAACTGATGGTTATTGATGTTGATCAGGAAACCGGAAAAGAATTAGAAATTGACTGCACCAAGTTTGGCTCAGGAGCATATTCTGTACCGAGTTCCGGAGAGCATCTGCGATTTAAGACCAAAGCAAAATTTATTTTAGCCATTGAAACCAGCGGTATGTTTGAGCGTCTGAACAAGCACAAGTATTGGAGGAAGGCAAACTGCATTTTGGTTTCCATGGGTGGAGTCCCGACACGGGCGTGCAGGCGGTTTATCAGGAAACTGGCTGATGACCAGAAATTGCCGGTATTGGTATTTTGTGATTCAGATCCTTATGGTTTTTTTTCGATATATAGGACCCTTAAAGTAGGATCAGGCAATGCTGCGCATATCAATGAATTCTTTTGCGTCCCTCAGGCAAAATTTTTAGGGGTCACTCCGCAGGATATTATAGACTATAAGTTGCCAACGCATCCTTTGAAAGAAGTCGACTATAAGAAAATAAAAGATGTCATAAAAAACGATCCCTTTTGCCAGCATAGTAAAGAATGGCAGAAGGCTTTAGAACAGATGGCAAAAATGAAAGTGCGTGCAGAGCAGCAGGCCTTAGCTGCCTGGGGGCTAAATTTCGTTATTGACCAATATCTTCCTGATAAACTCAAAAATCCTAAAACGTGGCTGCCGTGAAGAGAATGAACGATAAAAAATGAAAAAGATAATTCAATCAGTAGGATTATTGATATTACTTGTGTTTTTAGTATCCTGCGGAGGTCCAGCCATGAAAAATAGAACAGCAGTCTTTGAAACAAATCTGGGAACATTCAAATTAGAATTATTTGAAGATAAGATGCCCATTACTACCAAGAATTTTATTGATCTTGCCGAGCAAGGATTTTATGACAATACCAAGTTTCATCGGGTAATAGAGGGATTTATGATTCAGGGGGGAGATCCTTTGACTAAAGATAATTCTCTGAAAGCAAGATGGGGAACCGGCGACCCGGGATATAAGATTAAAGATGAGTTTGCCGATGGATTGAGTAATGTCCGCGGAACTATGGCTATGGCTAATGCTGGACCGAACACTGGCGGCAGCCAGTTTTTCATCAATGTTGCCGGTAATACTTTTCTTGATGGCAAGCATCCGGTCTTTGGAAAAGTAGTGGAAGGGATGGATGTGGTTGATGAAATTGTTGCAGTGCAGACTGATGGGCAGGATAAGCCGGCGGAAGATGTGGTGGTGAAGAAGATAAGGATTCAATAAAAATTCCCTACTGATTTTTGTAATCTGTTTATTTCTTTCGTTGATGGAGATTTCTGTTTTTTTGATTTAAATAATCCTATGAAAGTGTTTCTTCAATTTTCGTAATAAACTCTTCCGCATCTTCCAATGCACTAACTGCATTTTCTCTTGAAATGCTGGGAGTTGCATCATATTGAGCAGTTTCCCTTTTTATTTTTGTCTGGATTAGCTTGTTTATCAAATCCTCACTTAACGTATAGGCTTTCGTCAGTTGTTGAATGTGCTTTGCTTCAAGATTTTTCTGCTGATGAACATAATAATGCTCTAAAACCATGATTGTAGCAGTGTGGCTTTTGGACTTGAATCCCAGCCTTGCCAAAGCAGCTAACGCAGAAACATACATCGAGTAATAGGGGACGACAATTACCCATTCATACGTTTCAAAATCCCGAGAAAGTGCAAGTGTTTTCTTAAATTCATCTTGCTCTGAAATCTTAAACATAAGATTAGCAACAGTAAAATTCTTTCGTGCTTTTCTCAAGAATGATTTTTCCAGTTTGGTATACTCCTCTTTCTTCAATAGTTGTTCTTTTCGCAAATATCCCCCAATTTTCTTTTGTAAAAAATCTATTCTTGCCATGCGATTAACCTCCAGAATTGTTCTGAACCATAGAGCGCAATCCCATATTCTTCGGCCTCTTTTCCAACATTCATCTCTTTAGCTTTCAGCATTTTCTTGAACTCTTCCATATTAGTGATAAGAGGACTTATTTTAACATTATAAGAGTATTGATAGCTTGCGCATTCTCGTTCTATCGTATTTCGTACCGATTTATCTTTAATATTGCTGACAATAAAGAGTAAATCAATGTCGGATGATTTTGTGGCAGTTCCTTTAGCATGGCTTCCAAATAAGACTATTGAATGGAGTGAGGAAGTTATTTGATTGGTGATTTTTGACAGGACCTCCTCAAGAATTGCGCTTCGCGTTCTTTGCTTAGTTCTCGTTTTTGGATGAGGCTCATTGTAGACACGATCTCAGTTTTTGTTATTTTTATCACTAAAAATGCTTTATTTATAACATTTGCACTTGAGAATTGGTTTTTTATTTGAGTGGGAAACCGTTAGTTATTCTGTCGCTAAATTTATAAAGATAAGGTTATTGGTTTATTTGTGGATAAAGAGGCTGAAAATTGGCTGGAGCAGGCGAAGGAGGATCTTATTACAGCTAAAGTTCTGCTTGGAAAAAAAAGATATTATGCTGTTGTTATCTTTTCTCAACAAAGCGCTGAAAAATCTTTGAAGGCAGTATTTGTCTTTCTAAAAAAGAAAATCCCTCCAAAAATACATGATTTGGCGGAACTAAGCAGATTAGTGGAAGCCCCGCAAAATATTTTTTCCCAATCAGAAAAACTCACGGTTACTTATTTTTCGTCCCGCTATCCAGGGGCAGCCCCGGAAATTCCGGCCAAGTTTTACACTAAAGAAAAAGCTGAACATCACCTTAAAGAAGCAGAGGTTATTTTAGAATGGTCCAAAAGAAAGATAAAGTTGTAGCTATGTTCAGTAAAGCTGTACAAAACAAGTTTTCCCCGTGCAAGATAATCTTATTCGGATCACGCGCAAAAAAAACGGCAAAAAAAAACAGCGATTATGATTTTCTATTGGTTAGCAAAAAATTCCAAAAAATAGAATGGGAAGAGCGCTCCGCCAAAGCACATAAGTTAAAAAGAAACATTCCGGCAGCGATGGATATTATTTGTTTAACGCCCAAGGAATTTGAAGAAAAAAGGAAACAGATAGGTATTGTTCAAGAAGCAGCAAAAGAAGGCATAGAAATTATAGCATAATACCT
>CAYJVI010000078.1:0-5255 GCA_964373595.1 uncultured Methanosarcinales archaeon
CTTACGATGAAGTTGCCTGTGATCTTGATGATTCTTTTGAATGCTGCAACAACTCCTCCTGTAAGTGAATTGAGCTGGTCAGGAGCTTCGAGTTTTTCCTGAAGATCAAGCAAGGCTCTCTGGCGCTCTTCTTCGAGTTTGTTTTTATGATCTCTTAGCTCTTTGAGATTAGCTCTTTCCTTCTCTTTGTATTTCTCCTCCAAGTTGGCGATGCCTATTCCTCTCCTGGGAGATTCAATTTGTTTTTTGATTTCAGCAAGCTCTTTATCAAGGAGATTCTTTTTTTTCAAAAGAGGAGGTTCTTGAAATTCTACGATGTAGCTGTTTTTTTCTTCTCGGATAAAGATCCCGTTTTGATTGATCTCTATCTTTCCTTTCTTGGGAGGGATGTCGACGATAATTTGACCTGTGGTTTTTTGGAAGTTGTTGATTTCCTTGTTTTGCTTGAGCTTTTCTAAGGAGGAGAGAAGATTTTTGAGCTGATATTCCTGCAGAATTGAGGTATCGAGAACTACTCTTCCTGATTCTGGGATTGTGGTGCGGTGGGAGTAAAACTCTGATGGATCTGCTTGGGCTGATACGGCATAGGCAAAAGAAAGCATCAAGATTAAGCATATGCTTCCTTGCAGGCACTCTTTTTTCATAGGGAAAGCAGGTTTTCCTCGTTAATAAAGCTTTCTTATTTTTTTTAAAGTGGTGGGTGTTTGGGGGTTGGTGGATTAGACGTAACATCAGGATTAAGAGAAGTTTTCCGAAGGATTTATTTCCCCGAACTTTTCCTCTGGAGCGTAATGGAATGAAGCGACGAGCTGAAAAGTGAGGGCGTAGCGGAGTGCAACGGAGCGGAGTTTTAATCGCTGTTATCAGCTCCGAGGCATTTATGCCGAGAGCCTGCAAGGCGTGGTGCGACTGAAAGGAGCAAGTAGCGATGGCACAAATTTTAGGGGCGGGGGCGGTATTAAGCAGGTTCTCAAATTGCGTTGAACGTATGTGACTATACGAAGTTGGCGAAGCCAATTTGGGAAATTTCAGCAGGAAATTTCCAGATAATCGCTGTTCAGCGAGTTTTTTTCGTAGAAAAAACCAAAAGTTTAATGTCCCATAAAGGAACTTAAACTTTTGAGTAAATTTTTGGCTAGGTCATTTAGCATAACTTTATAGTGGTTATAATAGATACTTTTAAAAACCTCTCTGCTATTATAATAAACATGGGAAAAACATTACTAGAAGCAACACTTGAAGAATATTTATCAAAAATGGGAATGCCTTTAGGGAACAGAATTTACGCAGAAGATAGGGATTTTCAGGCCGAATTAGAAGATACATTTACTAAGACAAAATCAACCTCTTCTGGATTGGAGAAATTATGGGCTGTAATAAAAGAAGAAATTTCGGATGAGCAATATTTTAGAGGAGAACAACCTATATTTTTAGAACGATTATCTGAAATTTTCAATGGATTAGGATTTGGTTATAGAATTTTTGCTGATGCAATCGAAGGAAAGTCAGCAAGCGAATCAGCAGATGAAATTATTCAACATAGAAGTTTTGGGAATTTGGGATCTGAAAATTTGTATGTATATTACAATCATGATGAGATATGGAGAAATGTAAATCCCCGTAATAAAAGCCAAATAATTAGAAGATTTTATGATGATATATCAAAATTAAACTTTGGTGTATCTGGAAATAAAAAAAATTTTATAGTTAATCATGCAAAAGAAGAAAATTACGATGGTTCTCAAAACTTATGTGGTTGGTTAGAAGCAATCGAAACTGAATTTGAGGCAAAATATTTAGACGAACATAATATTAAAAGATTAGTGGGATATTTAAAAGAATTATTGGCTGGATAGTTAAATAATACAATTTCTTACTCTTTCATAGCTAGATTATATGAATCGCCCCATGGATAACAAGATTATACTTTTTATCATTTAATCATAAACTCTTGGTCTTTTATCAATCTTTGTAACTAAAACAATCTTTTCCGAATCTTTCAGTTTATACAAAGCACGATAATAGCCAATTCTATAACGGAAAACTTTGTCTCCGCTATCTCTTCCGATGAATACTGCATCACTTGGAACAGGATTTTCTTTTAAATTTTCTAATCTATCAATAATCCTAGTAGCAAGATGTTTATCTAATTTCTTCAAGAATCTCTTTGCCCTTGTTGAAAAATCTAGGGAATACATTTTAGACCCCTAGTTCTTTTTTCAAATCTTCTAGGGATGTTGTTCTTCCCTCTTTTAGATCTTTTTCAGCCTCTTCTATTGCCTGCAAATCATCTTCAGTTAATGTAAAATCTTCTATATGTTCTCTGACATAATTCATATCACTCTGAAGCCTTGCTAATTTTGTCATTATTTCTTTGGCATTTACTTTAACTTCTTGTTCCATAAAACATCTAAAAAGCGCGATTATATAAGCCTTTTGCTAATCTTCCGCGAAGTCAGCGAAGCAGACTATTTGTCGCGTGAGCGACTTCCGAGCCCAAAATTTATTTCGTTGAACATATGCTATTAAGAGAAGTTCGCCGAAGGCGAATTTTGGGAAAATTCGCAGGATTTTCCCTCTTAATCGTTGTTATCTGTCCCGAGCCGAAGGCGAGAGCCCGCAGGGCGTGGTGAGGAGCGGAGGCGAAGCCGAGCACCGCAGAGTTCCAGAGGTCGCCGAAAATTTTAGGAAACATTTTTAAGTAATGCTAAATTAAATAAGTTTATGAAAAGAGGATTGGTTATTTTTGGAGTAATTCTGCTAATTTTTTTTAATACACCAACAGTTTTGGCATATTCCCTTGAAATCTGGCCTACAAGCGGCCCGTCGGCAGGAGCAATTACGTTCGGAATGGGCTTTTCTGATGTAAATCCTGACGTAATTTATGTTGATAGGTATAAATCAACCGATGGAGGGGAAAACTGGGAGGAAATGAATTTGCCGGAAGATGCTGTAAGCAATATAGCTGTTAATCCAGATGACGCAAATACAATCTATCTGGCCATATACTTTGAGCTTTATAAAAGTAGTGATGGTGGCGTTTCATGGAAGAAAATTGGTGGCATGGGAACAGAAGACAGTGTCATCTCGGCAATAGCAATTAACCCTACCAACACAAGGGAAATATTTGTTGGAAATACACATGGGAAATTATTTTTTTCAGATAATTCTGGAAGTAGCTGGAATGACATAAGCCAAAGATTAGGAGTTATGTCGCCGATAAGCAGAATGGCCTTCAACCCAGAAAACGCGCAGGAGATATATATTTCAACCGGAAGCTGGTACTTGAGCTCTTTAGTAGCAAGGCCAAAAACAGGTGAAGGCTTATTTAAATCAGTTAATGGTGGGAAAACATTTGAAAAACTGCGGAACGAATTCAGTAGTTTGCTTGTTCAAGATATCGATGTTTTGGGCAGCACTGTGTATGTCATAACCAGAAATGATCCTGGCGGGGCAAATGACTGGGACGGACTGTTTAAGTCAGAAGATTCTGGCAATACATGGGAAAAACTAATTGATAAGCGCTCTCCCCCATTCTTTTTTGACAACATAAATCATGTCGCTGTTGACCCCAGTGATGCAAACTATATCATTGTTTCAGTAAGCATGGGACCAGATGAAGAAGAAGGGGAAACAGTATTTGTTATCTCCAATAATGGAGGTATGTCATGGGAAAAAATAAAGACAGACACTTCAGAGCCAATACAATACACTCACGAACTTGAAATTACCAAAGATGGAAAAGCATATGCACAGGATTATTACCGGCCGTTTTTAAAATCAAATGATAAAGGGAGAACGTGGAAGTGGTCATCAAACGGCATAAGGGACAGCAGAATCCACTCGTTAGAAATTCATCCCACAAACAGGAACCTCATATTTTCTGGAACTACTGATGGAGCTCTGCATATAAGTTATGATGGGGGGAAAACATGGGAAAGGATAGTCACAAAAATCTCTTCGTATATTTCGTCGATAAAATTTCACCCGATCAATTCAGAAATTTTTTACTATGGAGTTTCAGGTGCAAGTGATCAAAAAACAGGAAGACATTTTGGAGCGCCTGGGCTTGATACTGGGCTATATTTTACGAATGACGGCGGCAAAACCATTAAGAAAATGAGCGGTTTAGAAGTTACAACATTTCGTCCTGAGCACGAATTTGTTAAAAAAAAATCACAGTTTGAAATTTACGATATTTTAATTCATCCATCAAAACCAAATATAATTCTGGTTGGGACAGGTTCTGATGGGGTTTTCAGGAGCGAAGATGGTGGAAGAACATGGCAGGAAGCAAACAACGGAATACCCAAAGAAGGATTTTACTGGAATGTTAATTTTGACAGTCCGGAGATGGACGATTTAGAAAGAAGATGCAAAGAAGGTTCTGAAAAAATATTAAGTTATGAATGTTTTTATTACGCAACAAGAACAAGCATGAACCTTTTTGTCAATCCTCATGCTGAAAACGAAATCTGGTATACAACTTTGGAAGGAGCATTTGTTTCTTATGATTTGGGAAAAACATGGCAGTGGCTCTCTGACGACTTAAAAAATATACATACGCATTTCGCGGCGTTTGATCCGTCAGATAAAAATATTATCTATGTGGGAACACATCAGGGTGCTATAGACAAAGATGGAAATATTATTGATTCCTCAAAAGGGTTACTCATTTCAAGAGATGCTGGCAAGGCTTGGAGTCAAGTAAGCAATGGACCTGGGCAGGGCCGGGATATAAGGGCAATTGCCGTTAATTCCAAAGACACAAATCTTGTTGCTGTGGGAACTGACGAGGATTTCTATGTAAGTAAAGATAAGGGAGTGACGTGGGAAAGGATAATACTGAAGGGTGTTACAGGAGTAGATGAAATTGGGATTGATAATACTGCAAAAGTGATATATCTAGGAACAAGAACTAGTGGAGTATGGAGAGGAATTATTGATTATTCTTCCTCGCTTCCTGCAATCATTGAAATAACAGGAGTTTCAATGCCAAGTTCTGTTGAAGAAGATGAAGAGTTTGAAATAGTAGTTTCAGCAGATAATCTTGGTGGAAAGGCTGGAGTAATTCCAGTAAGGCTGGAAGTAGCTAACAGGGAAAGCTCTCGCACGTTAGATTTAGGCGCGGCAGACCAGGCAGAAGCAAAGTTTAATTTAAAGATTAGTGAAGCCGGAAAATATAGTGTTTTAATAAATGGTCTTGATTATGGGGAAATTAGTGTTGAAAGTGGAAAAACAGAAACAATCCCTGT
>CAYJVI010000079.1:0-5205 GCA_964373595.1 uncultured Methanosarcinales archaeon
TTTCTAATACACAAACTGGATAAGAAATAACAAAAACAAGGCATAAAACGCAATCAAAACCAGACCGTGCGCTCTGGTAATTTTCTTATAGTACTTCATCAATAACAACAGCACTAAACTGATAAATATCAGCACCGGCAGGACAAAGTAGAGCACTTCTAATCCGAAGGTAACCGGCCTGATAAGAGCAGCAGCACCTAAGATTAAAAGAATGTTAGCAATATTTGACCCTACGAGATTCCCGATGGCAATCTGTCCCCTGCCCAGGCGAGCGGCAGCAATACTAACACTTAATTCCGGAAGCGACGTTCCTACCGCGATTAAAATAAGACCAACGATCTCCTTTGGAATCTTCAGCAGTTCCGCGAATAATGATGCTTTGGCGATAGTAAAATGAGCGCCTACCGCAACTCCTATTCCCGTCACGCTTAAAATGGCAAAATTTTTCAGCAGAGGCCGGAATTCTTTCTTTTTTGCAGCTCCGTTATAATCATTCCAAAACTGGAGAAGAATGTTCTTAGCTCCCCAAAAGGGCTTGAATTTGAGTATATACCACAAGTATTCCTTAAAATGGTATTCTTGTTTTAATTCCCGGCTTTTTTCAAAAAGGAAGATGACATACCCTCCGTAGAATACCAGGAACACATATGCTTCAATTCTGGAGATCACTCTGTCGAGAGCAAAGAGAGTCAGAAGAACAGCAGCAAAGACCATTAAATATCCGTCCATTTTAACATTTGCTTTTCTGGTGCTGACCGCAGCTATGACTGCAGTGATTCCTAAGATTAAGCCGATGTTAGCAATGTTTGAGCCTACTACATTTCCAATAATGATCTCATCCTGATGCAGAAAAGAAGCGGCAATGGAGGACGCTAACTCCGGCAGGGATGTTCCTACGGCAACAAAAGTCAAGCCGATGATAAATTCCGAAACTCCTAATCTCCTGGCCAGCGAAGAAGCCGCTTTGACAAAATAGTCTGAGCCTTTTATGAGCAAGGCTAAGGAAGCAACCAGTATTATCAGATTTGTGATTATCATCTATCACTCAGAAGAAAGAAAAAAGATTACTTAAATGTTCTGGTGGGACTTATTTGTTACTGGCAGCAGTTTCTCCCGTCTGCGCTTTGGCGGCTTGATAATTCTTATACGCTGCCATCCCTCCAAAGCTTGTACCTACTCCTAAAGCAACGCCTATAGCAACGTGCACCCAAAGCATTTTTGTTGAACTTTTCCGCAGAGTTTGAACCTGGCTTTGGAGGGCAGTAACGTGAGCAGCTGATTCTGTAGCATATTTTGTTACTTCATTTTCAAACCCATGTCGTGCCAGAGACAAATCAATATCTCTTTCCATTAATTTAGAAGTCAGTCTTTCTTGTACTGCCGTGGTTTCACTTCGTGCCGCACAAAGTTGTTTTTCTAGCGAGTCGATGTAATCTTTGGTTGAGATTACAGTATAGGGTCGAAAAGGTTCTTGCCCGGCAGCAATAGAGTCGATAGAATCCCGTTTAGACATTGGAACGCTGGTTACTATAGCTCGGACTGGTCTTGCATACTCAGAGAATCCACGGTTTCGCAGTTCCTGCCAGGCAGGATGCGTTTCGGAAAGCGTTTCTAAAAATCTTCCTTCCAGAACTTCTTTGCTGCCGTCAGGTTTTTGAAGGACAATATAACAGTCATCACCAGCATAAAAATCTTCATTAGCTATTCCGACCATGTTTAAATCCCCAATTACTATCCGCTCTTTACGTTCTTTTCTTTATATATCTTGCGTCTATTTCCTCCTAAACTTCTTCTCCAGTTCATCAACCGTAACTTTCATAATCGTCGGCCTCCCATGCGGGCAGGTGTAAGGAAGTTCCGTTTTGGACAGGTCTTTAAGGACTTTTTCCATCTGTGGGATAGTTACAGCATCTCCAGCCATCACTGCTGCCCGGCAGGCCATTCGGGTAAGAATTTCTTCTTTCTTTTCCAGAATGCTTTTTTTGTTTTCCAGCAAAGCAAGGAGATCATTAAGCAGTTCTTTTATCTTTACTTTTCCAAAAATCAAGGGAATAGTTTTTACTGCAAATGAATTTCCGCCAAACGGTTCTATCATAAAGCCAAGCCTTTCTAATTCTTCCTTTTTTTCTTCCAACAGTGTTTTTTCTGCTGCAGAAAGTTCCAGCACTTCTCCCTGCAATAATTTCTGCACTTCTACCTTTCCATCCATATACTGGTTGATCAACAGCTCGTACATCACTCTCTCGTGAGCAGCATGCTGGTCAATATAGAAAAGTCCTCCTTCAGTTTCTGCCACAAAAAAGGTTTTATGGACCTGTCCAAGAAGTCTCATGGGCGGTATTTTTTCTTTCGGCAGTTCATTGCTGGGGTATTGTTCCATAACTACAGAAGCATTTTTCTCCTCACGGCCATATTCACTGCTTTCTTCTTCGACAGCAAATATGCTTTGCGAGCTTGGTTCAAACCGATATCTTGCCTCTGCTTTGTTTTCTTTTCTTGGTAAAGGAGTTCCAAAGGTTACCTGCTGTTCTGTGCCCACATCAACAGTCGGCATCAGTTTGTTTTTCTGCAGCGTTTCCCGCACTGCAGCTGTAACCGCGTTAATGACCTCTTCTTTTTGTTCTATTTTTATCTCCTGTTTCTGGGGATGCGCATTCACGTCAATCTTTTGCGGATCCAGTTTCAGGTGAAGCACAAAAACAGGATGCTTGTTCACAAATAAGGTGGAATGATATCCTTCGTATACCGCTTTGGCAATATCATTATTCCGTATCCATCTGCTATTGACGAACAAGGCCTGCTGGCTTTTATCATTGCGCACAAAATAAGGCTTGGAAATAAAACCGCTTATGGAAACGTTTTCATTTTCGTATTCAACTTCCAGCAGTTCTTTTGCCGTTGGCACTCCGTAAAGAGATGCTATGGTGTTGCGCTGGTCATGAAGGGCTTGCGTGGTAAGCAGAATAGTGCTCTGGTGAAGCAGTCTGAAAGCAACCTGGGGGTTGGCTAAAGCATACTGAGTTACCGTGTCCAGGCAATGTTTCAGTTCTACTGCATCTGTTTTGAGAAATTTTTTTCTTGCCGGCGTATTGAAAAAGAGTTCTTGTATGTTGATGATTGTTCCCGGTTCTGCGGCAGTGATGGTGGTATTAAGAATATTTCCTCCTTCTACCGTGAGGGTAAACCCTTCCACACCGTCTTTCTGCTTGGTAGTTATGGATAATTTTGACACTGCCGCAATGCTGGCTAAGGCTTCTCCCCGAAAGCCCAAAGTTATGATGGAAAACAAATCTTCCACTGACTGAATCTTGCTGGTGGCATGCCGAAGGATAGATTTTTTGGCATCTTCGGAAGACATTCCTTCACCGTTGTCGGTTATTTTGATACCTTTCTTGCCTGATTCTTCCAGTTCGACGGTTATTCTGGTTGCGCCGGCATCCAGGGAATTTTCGATCAGTTCTTTTACTACCGAAGCAGGTCTTTCTATGACCTCTCCGGCAGCTATTTTGTTGATGAGGTCTTCGCTCAGAAGGATGATTTTGGACATGGTATTTTTTAAGAATTTGGTTATATAATCATTTAGATACTGGAGTGGATAAAAGTTTTAAAAGAGTTACATAATTGACTTGCCATGGCTTTCAAAGAACCTTCCGAGCTTGATTTCTGTATGGATGCATTAGTGAATCTAGCGGGATATCCGCAAGAGAACTTAGTGAAGTTTTTGAAGGCCTTTCCTGAACAGGAAGCCGGCACCAGGGAAGTTTTGGAGAGAATAATAATCAATCTTGAATTGGACTATCAGCCGGAACAAAAAGTTGATGACTTTTATGCAACTGCAGTTTATCTGCAGCAGCAAGGACATCAGGAAGAAGCCAAAAGCCTATATAAGGCCATTATAAAAAGAACTGCGCCCAGATGGGATGATTATTATAAACGTATAATGTAATCTCCTTCCGGAAAATACCATGGCATCTAAACTTTTTCGAGCCTTGTTTTTAGCCGGTTCTTTTTCCGCAGCATCTCTGGGCCTGGTAGCAGGAGTAAATTACACTTTGAATCATGATCAAGTTACTGTTCTGCACAATAAGGTCATACAATATAGAAAAATGGATGGAATAGATGCCTACACCCGAATCACTATCGGCGATCCGGTTCATGGAAGTGACTATTTTAAGGTAGAACGGCGCACTCTCCAAGGATCAAGAACATATATAAGCATAGGCGGCAGCTCTCTTGTCGATATCATTATGGTAGAGCCGGGAATTTTAGGAACTGGCGTAAGGTTGGAGTACCGGCGGAGCAGTGATGGAAAGGTGAAAAAAGAAATTTTTGATAAAGCTGAAGCGGAACTGCAGGAGCAATGGCGACGCTTTAAGCCACTGATAGGAAGCAATTATCTTCCGAAGCGCCTTTCCCGCTGAGCAAATTCTTCCAATACTGTGACCAAATCATCCTTTTCAAATTCCGGCCAGTATTTGTCCACAAAAAACCATTCGCTGTACCAGGACTGCCAGAGTAAGAAGTTGGAAGTGCGGTGATCTCCGCCGGTCCTGATTATCAAGTCTGGTTCGCTCTGCAGATAAAGGTGCCGGGAAAATATTTTTTCATCAACTTCTTTTACTTTTCCTTCCCGGATTATTTTATTTATTCCGTCAATGATCTCTTCCCTTCCTCCATAGGCTATAGCAAAATTGACTTTAAAGTCAGAAAAGTGTTTTGTTTCTTCCGTCAGTGTTTTGATCTTTTCCTGGACTTTTGGCGGCAATAAATGGGTTCTCCCGATAAAGCTGACTTTAATATCATTTTCCCTTATTTTATGTTTTATCTTCACATCACTGAAAAAATCACAAAATAAGCCCATTAAGTATTCCACTTCTTTCTTTGACCGATTAAAATTCTGCAGAGAGAAAATGTACAGCGTTGCTTCTTTGATATCTAATTCTCTGCACCAGTCAAACAGTTGCTCTACTTTTTGCGCTCCGTATTCATGCCCTTTCCAGGGTTCTTTCAGCAGTTTTTGAGCAAATCTTCTGTTGCCGTCAAGAATGATGCCGATATGAGTGACTTTTGCCTGCATTTATACTTATTTAAGGATATCAGTTAAAAAGGTTGTGAAATGAACGGCTCTATGAGAAATGAACCATTTTAAGGGCGTTGCGTGGATATTAACTCTTCCTAACAAGAACATATACTTTCTTACCTAAT
>CAYJVI010000080.1:0-5197 GCA_964373595.1 uncultured Methanosarcinales archaeon
CCCAATAATATGATCCCTGGCACGGTAGTTTTATTGGACATAAGATGGATCTTTTTTACAAAACGTCCTGGAATAGTTAACGAGAGCCACTGTCCGTACCAAAAGAAATCTTTTATCTCCAGGATTCCTGCAAAGACAATCAGCACACCGACAGTAATAGAAAGATATTCAGTAAGCCACAAAGGGATCTTAGAAAGGGAATAGAGCAACCCCAATCCCGCCAGCAAATACACTGTAAACACCGAGACGATATACAATCCTCCCAGAAGCAGCATTCTCGGCGTGGACTGTTTTGCTCCAATCATGACCGAGATCATTAAAATCAGTACGCCGATAGCGCAGGGATTGATGGCGTCGATGGCCGCAGCAGTTATAACGGTTACAAAGGCCGGCAGTGCTGCTTCAACGGCCACGCAATTCACCCCGCTGTTCTGCTACTTTATATGTGGTACACATTTTATTAGTTTTTTCTTTCTCTTCATCAAATTCTATAATGATGCAGTCGCCTGGCGGAACTTGGGAATAAGGAGATAAAACGTATTGTGCAAAATTCTCAACTTTTTCTTGTTGATATCCCCAGTTGCCTGTTTCTTCCGGATTGATAACTTTGTACACAAAAACTTGTAATTTTCCCGTTTTTCCGTTGCAAAGCTCGCCATTCCTCATGGTTACTATTCCTTCATTTGCGGGAAGGCGAAGCTCTTCTGTGGTCAGAAAACTTCCTACCACATTAAAGAACATTTTCAGAGCTACATCTTCAGGATGAAGAACCACTCCCTCCACATGGATGCGGTTGTCGTTATGTTCGTGAAAGACAGGAGTTCCTACCCGGTTAGATAATCCCGTGGGATTGAGGAGATCAATCTTTTTCCCGCAGTTCCATATTTCAAAATCGGCATGCCAATGCACTGGCCCTTTGGTGGCGGAAATCTGATTCAGATAGATGGTTGTTCCGGCGGTAAAAAGAGTCGCAAAAACAATCGGAAGCGCAATGGTCAGAAAAAAGAGCCGCTTGCGGTTATGAAGTTTTCGCTGCTCGACAATAGCCAATACCACTAATGCAGCAATGATAACGCCAGTGACCATCATGACAGAAAGAGCGCGGTTTTTTAATTGCACTCCTTTATCGATAAACTGGTCAGACTCTTCATACGCAGCAACGAGAGGAAGAAATAACATCCCCAGAAGTACCGCTGCCAGAATCTTTTTCTCTATCACCTTGATCAGAAAGAGTGTTATGATAATATATAAGTCTTGCGACAAATAGGCACAGTTCGAAAAGTAAGTGATAATCATCTTTGCCGCTCGGTGCTTTTCCAGATTTTTCTTTTGCTTCAAAAAGAGCTGATAATTCCGATTAAAAGCACCTGCCAACAGGTCTTACGAACGGCAGTTCCTCGCTCGCCTTTTGGCAATGACGATGATTATCACTCAGAAAGTGAACTGTGCTGACAAATATCAAATCCATTTCTTCCTGCGGAAATACAGCAGCATGATTACTATTACCAGGGACATTAACCCCAGCACCGCAAAATATCCGTATTTCCAGCGCAGTTCCGGCATAATGTCAAAATTCATGCCGTACACTCCAGTGATAAAGGTCAAAGGAATAAATATGGTGCCCATGATAGTAAGCACTTTCATGATTTCGTTCATGCGGTTGCTGATGTTGGAAAGGTACATGTCCATGGTTCCAGAAAGAACATCGCGGAACGTTTCTACCGTATCCATTACCTGGACAGTATGATCATATACGTCCCGCAGATAAATGGAGGTGGTTTTCTTAATGATTTTTGATTCTGAACGCAGCAGTCCGCTCAACACTTCCCGCAGCGGCCAGATGGAATGCCGCAGGGAGATGGTCTCGCGTTTGAGCTGGTGCATTTCCCTAATCGTTTCCGAGTTCGGATAGGCAATGGCTTCTTCCTCTAATTCCTCTATTCTGTCACCCAGCTTTTCCAGTACCACAAAGTAATAGTCCACTACCGCATCTATCAATGAATAGGCTAGGTAATCCGGGCCCATTTTTCTGATTTTTCCTTTATTTTCCCGGATCCTTTTTCGCAGGGAATTAAAGATCTCTCCTTCATGTTCCTGAAATGAAATCACAAAATTCGTTCCTATAATGATGCTGATCTGCTCCGTGACGATATGCTTGTTGGCATAGCTTATCATCTTAAGGGTGACAAAGATGTGGTCTTCAAAGTCATCAGTCTTAGGCCGTTGCTCAGTATTCATGATATCTTCCAGAAGCAGGGGATGAAATCCGAAATGTTCGCCCAGGTCGGCAATGATTTTAGGATCATGGATGCCGTCAATGTTGATCCAGGTCACAGTCGGTTTTTTCCTGAAGGGGAAGCACTCTTCTACATTCTTTGCTACTTTCTCTTCAAATGCGGTTTGATCGTAATCAAGAATGGAAATCTTTGGTCTATGCTTCTTGGTTTTCCCTATATGCATTAAGGTTCCCGGAGGAAGTCCCGCTTTTTCCGATCGAGTAGAATTTGCCACTATGCTCACCGCTTTTTCATCCTAGGAGATTTTCAGGTTATTTAATATTTTCTGTTTGGTTTATTTTCCGATATCTTTCCGATACGTTAAAAAAGACAGAAAGAATCCTTATCCTCAAAAAGATGGTGTCCCCCTTTATTATGATTTTAGTCGCCCTTCTGCTAGCCTTTACGCTTTCTGAAATTCTCAAGAGAGTGTTAGGGTTTCCCCGGGTAGTGGGCCAGGTCGGCGCAGGCCTTATCCTCGGGATAGCTGTGGTTAAGTCTTTTTTGTTTACCCAGGAGAATATCGATGTGCTTTCTTTTTTAGCTAATCTAGGCATAATCCTGCTATTTTACTATGTAGGCCTGGAAACAAACCTGAAGGTATTCACCAAAAACATCAAGCGATCCCTGTTGATTTCCTTGTTTAATACCACTATCCCCTTCGTAGCCGGCCTGGTGGTGATGAAATTTGTGTTTCACTATTCTACTATCGTCAGCCTCATCATTGGCGTGGCTCTTTCGGTAAGCGCGCAGTCGATCTCTCTCGGTTTCCTGGAAGAATTAAAATTAGTCAAGTCCAGATTAGGGAATATCATTATCAGCGCGGGAGCAGTAGACGATCTTTTTGAATTGATTTTGGTCAGCGTTCTTCTTTCATTTTTCCAATTGACAGTCACTGACCTTCCGCTTTTGAAACTGGTCTTAGGGCTCTTTTTCTTTGCGGTTCTGGTGAGCATTTCTCGTCTCTGGTTTATTCCCTATACCCTGAAGTTTTTCGATCGGGAACGTTCCAGCACCGCCCGGTTTACTGGCGCATTGTTGATTGTTCTGCTTATAGCTTCTTTATCAGAATTATTCGGCATGGGTTTCATCATGGGAGCGATGATTGCGGGCATGGTAGTGAGACAGACTATTTTCAAAGACATAACCCTTCCGGACTGGGAGGAACATGATATTGCCAAATCCATTCACATCGTGGCCTTTGGATTCTTGATTCCCTTATTTTTTGTCTGGGTTGGCTTAAACACTGATTTAACGGGCATAGCAGAGAATGCCTTTTTTGTGCTGGTGCTCTTGGGAATTGCTATTATGGGAACAGTCGGCGGAACGACGCTGGCAGTAGTGCTGCATAAAGGAAGCGTCCGGGAAGGAATGATGATCGGCTGGGGATTGACGCCGAAAGGAGACGTGGAACTGGCTATTGCTACCTTAGCTTTGAAAGCAGGAGTCATTACCCCGGTTATTTTTACTTCACTGGTTCTTATGGCCTTGCTGACAACAATTCTTTCTCCAGTCGTGTTCAAGTATCTGGTATTGACGTCGAAGAAGAAAATGGCCTAATCTTTTCCAAAACAGAAGGCTTTAAATAATGGTAAATACACCTTCAGATAAAGAGGTGGTCAGGCATGGAAATAACTCCCGCAATTAAGTCTGAATTTCTAAGCTTTGATGCTGAGCAGGTCATCTCGCAGATGATCGGCCAGCTGCGCAAGTATGAAGAACGTCATGGATTAGTGTTTAAGAAGGATAAATATCTCGGAATCATAGAACGAAAACGGCTGCTTCGCTCCAGGTTTGATGCGTCTACAGCAAAAATAGACGGCTACATCCATCGCACTCCTATCCTTAACGAACATGCGGATATTATTGAAGCTGCCTACATTTTATTTCTCAGCGATGCTGATTTTCTTCCCGTCGAAAGCAATAAAAAAATTGTCGGTGTTCTGGCGGCCTTGGATCTCGCTTCCTTGGCGGTAGAGCTTCCGGAAACAAAATCTTTCAAAGTGAGCAAAGTGAAGTTAGTCAAAGCGGAGAGTCTTGACAAGCAAGATCCCATTTCCACTGCAATCGATATTATGTATAAGACAAAAATAGATCAGGTTCCCGTTTTTGAAAAGGGAAAAGTGTACGGCATTGTGAGTTTTCGCGACATTTTAAAACGATACTTAGCCTGGACGCCGGATAAGGAAGTGTCGGCAAAATTCAGCAAAGATCTGGGCGGTTCTAAGGGTGGAGAAGGAGAAAAACCTAATTTGGCTCTTTTACCGGTAAGTTCTTTCAGCACCAATGAAAATCTGGTGAGCATCAGCCGTGAAGCGCGCCTGCGGGATGCTTTAATTCTGATGAAAAAACAAAACGTGTCCAGCGCCATAGTCATGGACGGGAATGATGTGGCCGGGTTATTAACGCTGAAAAATATTCTTCGGCTGATGGGCAGCCTGCAGATTCCGCAGAATTTCAATGTTCGCTTTGTGGGATTGAATGATACTGGTTTAGATCCTTATCAGAAAAATAATATCAAGAAAATAACTTCCAACGAAGCCTTTAAACTGCAGAGGCAGATACAGAATGAGTTTTCCCTGGTGATCCACATCAAGGATTACACCAAGAGCCAGCGCGAGCGCAAGTATTCGGTGACCATGCGTCTGGAATTCCCCAGCCAGCTGATCACTGCGACGCAGTACGATTGGCGGGTCGAAACAGCCTTGCGCAAGACCTTTGATAACGCCAAGAATGCGCTGAAGAAGCGATTTAGAGGAGACAGCAGCAGAAGGAAGAGTTATGAGTGATTTTTCTTTGCTTAACTGCAATTAAATGCCTTTATCCTGCGAAGTGGGGTAAAGTTTCGTCTGAAAAGTTCGAAAATCCGCCGTAAATCTAGTGCAGCTGTTAGTTTTTGTCAATCAAAAAAGAAGAAGAAA
>CAYJVI010000081.1:0-5132 GCA_964373595.1 uncultured Methanosarcinales archaeon
AGCTGGTAAATGTTAACTAATTTCGTGATGTTAACCAATTTCGGGATAACACAGTTTTAATCTATGCGGATCCAGAATGCTTCGCAACTCCCTATAAAAATATAAAAAATCCTGCCCTGCGGACGTAGGGGCACGGTGATAAGAAATGAGCCCGCAAGGCAAGATTTCCAGAATCATGAAAAAAAGAAAAAAAGAGGGTGGACACCCCCCTTTCTTCATGCTCGCCTTACACCAGTTCAATACCGAGCTCTTTGCTTAAGCTCTTGGCTCGCTGCTGCGAGTGCCTGTTGTCAAGCTTTCCCAAGATCCATGGCGAATTGACGCCAGTGATTATGGTCATGACAGTAAGTTTTCCTTTCATGTCGTCCGAAACGCGAGCTCCCCAGATGACGTTGGCATCATCGTCCAATGATTCGGTAACCAGTTCACCGATCCTGCTTACTTCATCCAGAGTCATGTCCGGGCCTCCCGTAACATGAATCAATGCTCCGGTAGCTCCTTCGTAGTTGATGTCCAGCAGGGGGTTGCTTAAAGCACCCTTGACGGCTTCTTCTACTCTGTTGTTGGTGTCTGAGCTTCCTACGCCGATAGCGGCTACGCCGCCATTAGACATAATCGCTTTTACGTCTGCATAGTCCAGATTGACCAATGAGGGCACCGCAATCGTTTCGACGATACCTTTGATCATGGTTGCGACTAATTCGTTAGCTACAGCAAAGGCCTGCTGGATGGGTAAGTTTCCGGCAATCTGAACCAGCCTGTTGTTATCAATGACAATAACCGTGTCCGAAACCTGCCGCAGCTGCTGCAATCCAAATTCAGCTTTATCGCATCGCGCTCTTTCTATGTTAAATGGCATAGTAACAGTTCCAATAACAATAGAGCCGGTATCTTTAGCAACTTGTGCTACTACTGGCGCAGCTCCTGTTCCTGTTCCTCCACCCATTCCTGCGCATACAAAGACCATATCTGCTTCTTTCAGCGCTTCCTTGAGAGAAGTCAACGATTCCTGGGCAGCCTCTGCTCCCTTGTTAGGAAAGCCTCCGCATCCCAGTCCTCGGGTGCAGTCTTTACCAATAAGGAACTTCTTGTCAGCTCCCGTTATCTGGAGATGCTGATAATCCGTGTTGGTTGCAATTATTTCTGCTCCCTTAATCCCTTTTTTGTACAGCCAGCCCACCATATTGTTGCCGGCTCCACCAACACCAATAACCTTGATGTTAGCTTGACTCATACTTGCAAAGTCATCTTCTGCAGGGGCGCTTTGCAAAGCCCTTTCCACTAAAAAATCCATTCTTACCACCTCATTATTTTTTTGTGTCCACCCTTTTATATTTTGGAACATAGATTTTCTAGTATACAAAAGGTTATATACTAGTTTGGTTTATCTATTTCCAAGAAGTCGTGCATAACCTGACCAGTTATGAACGATGAAAAGATTAACTACAAGCTGAAAAAGCTAAGTACGAACTACAAGACACGTACCGACCAAGTACAGACCAAATGACTATCAAGGGCGACCAAACCCTTTTGAGTTTTGTAAAGTAGTACTTATATATAAGTATTTTTCTTCTTCATTATATACATTACAGAAGATAGATTTTTGTTTGAGCTTATTTTGATATTGTTCTGGTGATATTGTGTATGTTACAAAAGCTAAATTCTTATTAAATTCTAAGTGGTGGTATTTACATGCATTGCACATTTTGTAAAATTTATAAAAAAGGAGAAGAGATCATCTACGAAAGCAAACTGTTCTTTGCCGTATTTGATCGCTTTCCAGTTTCTCCCGGACATGCGGAAGTCATCCCCAAGAGGCATGCTGTTTCCTTATCAGATTTAGTAGAAGAAGAACAGAGCAGACTGCTGCCAGCCGTATCCAACGTTCAAAAGAAAATTGAGCAGACAGATTTCAGGAAATTATACCAATATTTTATTGACAATCCTTTATCTGAAAAATCGTCAGAATATTGTCAAAAGATGTTAACTCATATCGGAGTTGGCAAGAAACCTGAAGGGTATAACATTGGCATCAACGAAGGAGAAGCTGCCGGAAGAACCATAGATCATGTACATATCCATATAATCCCGCGGTATTTTGGCGACGTAGAAGATCCTGTTGGCGGCGTACGGCAGATCATTCCGGGAATGGGAAATTATAGGAAGTAAGGCCGTGGGCTAGAAATATTTTTATGCTCCTTACTTTGCTGACTTTCAAAAAATATTCCACAAGTTTGCAAAGAACTTAAAGATTATAAACAGAATGAATAACTCATTTCTTTCCCACAACTTCCTTGACTTTCCCAGCAACAAACTCCTGTCCTTTCTTTACCATCTCCGCAGTGGTATGCGCCTTCCGGGCTAAAATGGTAGCAATGTCATTCAGATATTTTGCCGGATCAGCAATTCTCATCCTCCAGGAACCAAAATAAACCACTGATTCCAGCGGATACTTGGGCGGCTTGGGAGGCACTTCTTTAGCATACCCTAAAGCAACAATAGTATGCACTTCTACTTCCGCAGGAACAGTCAAGATTCCTTTCACTTTATCTTGGTCAAAGGCGCCAATCCATCGTGTTGCTAATCCCAATGAATGCGCTTCCAGAAGCATGTTCTGCACTGCTGCTGCGCAGTTCTGCACGGTATACAATGTCTTTCCTTTCTCACCGTAATATCGTTCTGCTTTTTCCGGTTCAGCGCAGACTACTACTAAGACAAACGCTTGAGCGATTTCATACTGATCATAGGCCGCGGCAGCTATTTCCTGCTTCAATTCGGGCTTAAGAACGACGATAAATTTCCAGTTCTGAATATTGCCGCAGCTGGGGGCATGTCTTGCCGCTTCCAGAACCCGGGAAATATTCTCCCAAGACACAAATTTAGGAAGAAATTGTGTAACATTCCTTCGGGATTTAATCAGCTCTAATATGTCACCCATTTTTCATTATAAGAATGTTCTGAGATATATATACTTAACGCTTGCCAGAATTATTCTCCCTGAAGATTCACATCACGGCTATGTGAGGCTATTAATTTATCGCTGGCATCATACAAGGCGAGCGAAATTCGTACTTTGGTAAGGTCACCATCAGGTATTTGTTTTGCGCTGTAGGCAAACCCGCCTACCGAAGCTTCATCTTTCCAGGTTTCTCCTGCTTTTACTTTCTGAGACGTATATTGGACTTCAAACTTCTTTTGGATGTCATCGTATCCTTCCACCATCATCACAAAGTGGTGCGGCTTGATACTTCCGACTTCATTGTTTTTAATAGTGTAAGCTATTCCGGTAATCTTCCCCCAGGTTCCTTTCCAGTCAAGATAAACTTCGTCCAGTGATAATGCTACTTTAGAATACGGGGCGCTGGCAAAAGTTTCTGGACCTTCCGGAGCTTGTTCGGCAGATTCATTGCTTGGCGCCGCTTCAGGTTCTTGTAAAACAGTTTCCGTTTCCTTGGTTTCGTTTACTTCTGCAGTCGCTAATCCAGAAGGGCTGGTATCATCGCTGCCGAAGAGACCAGAAAAATCAGGCAACGAGAAATTAGGCAATTGATAGGATGCATTTCCGACGCTGAAACGTCCTACATAGAACGCTGTTATCAGCATGAGTATCAACAGAGAGCCGCGCAGCAGCCGGCGGGGACTAAGCTTGATGGTTATTTCCCCGTCTAAGGGGGAATGCCGCTTTAATGGTTCTGGCCTTGCGGATTCTCTTTTGAAGGGATCTATTTTTTCTGCCATGTTAGAGTATGAACAGCACTATGGAGGTTATCATTAATACAAGACCAACACCTATCAGGCCATAGGCTATTTGTTCCTGGAGTTTTAAATTCTTGAAATTTTGTAATTTATTAAAGACGAAGGAGAAGAAGGAAGATATTTGTTTGAACACCAGAGCAAACTGCTGCTGAAGTTGGTTTACTACTTGATTTGCTGTAGCCATGTAAGAGAGAAAACAAAAGGGATTTAAAAATCTTATTGTTTTTGGCACGTTGTGGAGGTTGGTACAGCTTTTTAAGTAGGGTATAGTTCCTGTAAATTGGCAATCACTTTGTCTTTTGGCGTCTGAAAGAGTTTACTCATCACATTAAAAAGTTCAGCAGGGCAAGCTTTGGTAAAATATGCAACATATCGAGTTACCATCCAGTATGGTAACAACAAATCCGAGGAAAACTTTTCAGCTCGCTTGTCATCATAACTATAACTGGACGGCACTAAACTCAGCCTCTGCTCATCAATGGATTGATCTGGCTTGTACAATATATTCCACATCCCAACACTGACGATCCAGCGCTGTTGATATTCATGGTGGTTCGGATTTATCACAATTCCTGGTTCTTGTTCCCGGAAATGGGCGAAACGAGCAGCTCCCTCAAATTCTTCAATGCTCTTATTCTTCCTTGCATAAAGCTTGATGCCCAGACCAATGGCCATTTCATCAACTGGAACAGGAGGATGATTAATGTTAAAGGAGGCAAGAAGTGAAGTTGGATTGTAACGACGTTGACGCACCTGTAGCCATAAAGGGTCTTCTGATGGATTTAGATCCAGTGGTCTCATTATTCTTTTGCAGCTTCCCCGCCCAACGGCTGCGCTCCTTCTTTCACTACTTTCATGTTCACTTGATGGATGATTTTGCTTATCCTTTCCCCGCAGACGGTTATTTTCTTCATCAATCCTTTCTGCTTCTTTTCATTCCTGTCCAAGCCGGAGAAGCCTACGCTTTTTCCGATCATGACTCTCTTTCTTGGAGCTTGAATTCCTTTCCGCATGGGGAAACCGCATTTGTCAGAACCGCCGGTGATAAGAAATTCATATCCCGAAAAACCCAATTCGTCTCCGGAAACTGTGTCTCCGATACGTTTGTTATGCAATGCTTCCGCAGCAGCGTCTTTGACTTCTTTTTGGTAAGACTTGCCGTCTTTTGTTCCCAATACTAATTTTAGATCCATTTTTCTGTCTCCTCCCGAGGCTTAAGAACCTATCAGTTCACGCCAAAGAGGCGGCCTCAGCTATATATTTAGGGTAGATTACAGTCGTTTTTTAAAAAGGTTTGTGTGAAAAGTACGTATTAAGTCAGGTGTCTAAGTCCATAGGATATGTCACCACCTCTTTTTTTTCTGTGGTTCTATTAC
>CAYJVI010000082.1:0-5077 GCA_964373595.1 uncultured Methanosarcinales archaeon
GGCGGTGACCCTTATTTTCTCAGCGAAATAATTTCCGGACACTACATCCACCATTTCCCACCAATAAGTTTTTAAATAAAGCTCAAATCGAGGTATCTGCGTGAGAAAAGAATGGAGGATTCGCGCTTTTACGCATATAGACTCAAGCCGCGGATAACATAACATGAGTGAACTATTAGTGCAAGAACGAGATGTGGTCGTTCCCGGAGAGGCCCTTGCTGAAGGGATGGATTATCTTCCCGGCGACAATACCTATCGGGAAAATGAGAAGATTTATTCTAAAGTTTTAGGATTGACTTCGGTGTCTGGACGGGTGCTTAAAATAACCCCTTTGTCCGGCCCTTACCTGCCTAAAGCAGGGGATAAAATCATCGCCAGAGTCATGGACATTACTATCAGCGGATGGCGGTTTGATACCGCAACAGCCTGGTCTGCATTACTCAATGTACGGGATGCAACCACGCGCTTTGTCCGAAAAGAAGAAGATCTCAGCAAGATGATGGCTATAGGAGATTATGCTGTAGTCATGATCACCAATGTCACTTCACAGAATCTTATTGATTTAACCATGAAGGAACCGGGATTGCATCCCATTTCCGGCGGAAGAATCATCCGCATCAACAGCCAGAAAGTTCCCCGGGTTATTGGAAAGAAAGGGAGCATGATCACGCTTATCAAGGACAAAACCGGCTGCGAGATTACCGTCGGGCAAAACGGCTTAATCTGGGTCAAAGGCTCTTCCGAAGGAGAATTAAAAGCCGAGAAAGCCATCAAACTTATTGAAGTAAAATCCCATCTGGAAGGATTGACTGAGAAGATGGAAAAATATTTAGAGGAGAATTAAAATGACCTATACTAAACGAGTAGACGGCAGAAAAATCGATGAATTACGGCCCATGGAAGCGAAAGCGGGAGTGGTAAAGAATGCTGATGGTTCTGCGTCATTCAAAATTGGAAAAACCTGGGCCATCGCTGCTGTCTATGGTCCTCGGGAAGTTGTTCCCCGTTTCATGGCCAATCCTAAACAGGGTATCCTGCGCTGCCATTACACCATGATGCCGTTTTCCGGTTCCGGAGAACGCATTAAGCCCGGTAGAAGCAGACGCTCTCAGGAAATATCTATGGTCATGGAGCAGGCGCTTGCGCCAGTGGTTGATTTATCTGCATTTCCCAATTCTGTCGTGGATGTCTTTGTGGAATTGCCGCAGACCGATGCCGGAACGCGATGCGCAGCTATTTCCGCTGCTTCTATTGCCCTTGCCGATGCAGGAATTCCCATGAAAGATATGGTCAGCTCAGTGGCAGTAGGACAGGTAGATGGCACCGTGCTTGCCGACTTAAATTATAATGAAGAATCGTATCCGGCAATTGTTTCTGATATCCCGGTAGCCATGCTGCATAATAGCAAAGAAATCTCCTTATTGCAAATGGACGGAGAGATTTCCAAGGAAGACTTATTGGAATCCCTGGAACTAGCCAAAACTGCTACCGAGAAAGTCTACCAGCTGCAGGTGAAGGCCTTAAAAGAAAAATTCCTCGAGGGTAAAAAATGATTGTCAATAAAGAAACCATCGCTCAATTAGCAAAAGAAAATAAGCGTCTAGATGGAAGGACGCTTACGGAATTACGTCAGCCTATCCTGATAGAGACCAATATCTCCTGGACCGCAGAAGGTTCGGCCCGAGTTCAGCTTGGTGAAACTATAGTTATGGCTGGAGTAAAGCTTTCCATTGAAAAGCCCTACAACGACACTCCTGACGAAGGAGGCATCATGGTGAACGCGGAATTGTCTCCGTTGTCCAGCCCGGAATTTGAAACTGGTCCTCCGGGTATAAAAGCAGTAGAATTAGCGCGGGTAGTAGATCGCGGAATTCGGGAAGCTAAAGCTATCGACATGAAGGAATTATGCATAACTCCGGGAGAGAAAGCCTGGTTTGTCATCGTCGATATTGTCAGCATCAATGACGGCGGGAATCTGCTGGATGTAGCAGGATTGGCAGTGCTGGCCGCACTTAAAACCGCCCGGTTTCCGGTTGTAGATCCTGAAACCGGCGCTATTGATTACAAGCAGAAAACTGACCAGTCCTTACCCCTGGCCAAGGAACCATTGCCGGTTACTGTTTATAAAGTGAATGGCGCTTTATTGGTGGATCCGACTAATGAAGAGGAAGAGGCCTATGAGGCGCGGTTAACCGTTGGTTCAGATGCCAAAGGAACTATTTCCGCCATGCAGAAAGGAGGCGATGTTCCCCTTACGCTTGACGAAATTGGAAGAATGGTTGATTTAGCGGTCGAAAAGGCAACCTTTTTAAGGAAAGAGTTGAACAAGGCTCTCAAATCGCAATAAAATGGCACGGGAAAAAGAATCTCCAGGAGAACAATTTGAGTACACGAAGTATGAGCGGGCGCGCATGATCGGCTCCCGAGCCCTGCAGTTATCCATGGGAGCTCCATTTCTGGTCAAATTGACTCCGGAAGAATTGGTCAAGCTGCATTTTGATCCTATAGAGATCGCCTTGCGCGAATATGAAGAAGGGATCCTTCCCATAACCGTGAAAAGGCCGAAGGCCAAGGCAAATTAGTACACAATGCAAAATCATATTTCTCAGCAAAAGCTGGATCACTATTTTTCTATCACCGAAGAGGCGCTAGGTAAAGCTAAAAACGCTTTAGATGTGAGCAGAAAAATCCAGGCTGAAGATTTCCTCGATATGGCATCTCGTTATGTTGAAGATGCGCATTATTTTCTTACTCACAAAAATGATGTTGTTCTTGCCTTTGCTGCCCTGAATTATGCTCATGGCTGGCTGGACGCCGGAGCTCGGATTGGATTGTTTAAAGTGAAGGATAGCAGATTGTTTACGGTGGATGAAGGAGAGTTAATAACTACTAACTAGTACTAAAATACAAAAGATTTATAAATAAGGGCCATTCTGAGATATAGATTACATTATATGGTGAGGAGAGGTTCTGATGGTGTTACATCACTAAATGCTAACGGGGGAATAAACATGATTGTTCAAAAGGAATTTTTAGACAAGCTCAAGGATTTTGGGCTTAATTCGTACGAGCGGAAATTATGGATCGCGTTGTTATCCAGAGGAGTCTCGACCGCAGGAGAATTATCAGACATCTCTAATGTCCCCCGCTCCCGAGCGTATGATGTTCTGGAATCATTGGAAAAGAAAGGGTTTATTGTGGTTAAAGTTGGAAAGCCCATCAAATATTTGGCCGTTTCCCCTTCAGAAGTTGTAGAACGTGTCAAGAAGAAGATTGCCGAAGAAGCAGATGAACGAAGCAGGATGCTCTCTCAATTGAAGGGTTCTGAGCTTTTAGATCAGTTAAATGTCCTGCATACTGAAGGAATCGCTCTGGTCGATCCTACTGACAAATCCGGCGCTTTCCGCGGCCGGGAAAAGGCCTATGAGCACATGGTATTCATGCTCAAAAATGCCAAGAAGAACGTTACTCTGATGACTTCTGCCAGCGGCTTGGAACGAAAACAGGATTTTGTATCAAATCATCTGCGAAGAGCAGCAAAATCCGGTGTGAATGTGCAGGTGATGGTGCCTTCCAATGCTGACAAGGAACTGGTAAAATATTTCTCTCAATTTGCAGCCGTGAAAACCAGCAAAAACTGTACCGCGCGATTCTGCATGGTGGATGGAAAAGAAATATTGTTGTTCTTAACTGACGACCAGAAAGTGCACAAGAGTTATGACTGCGCAGTCTGGGTGGAAGCTCCTCACTTCGTGGATTATTTCGGAAGATTGTTTGAAATGGAGTGGAAAGCAAGTAAATAATTTTGGTGTTTTATGAAATGGTTACAATGTTCTCCACTCCTATTGGTGTTTTATAATTCTACTTCGGTGGTTTGCAGAGAGAGAACTCCTTCTTCACAATTGTATGTTCAGGTGTGCGGTCATGATATTGGCGGTGATGGCTCCTATGAAGAAGTGCGCAGTCATGTTGAACGTGATGATAACAGCGATGGAATAGTTGATTATGTTGAAGATTGTGTACGGGAACCAGATTATTCTATAAGAGAATGTGTGATTGAATATTCAGATCTAGAAAAGGCGCAGTTAGCCGGATACGTCCAAGAGTTGTAAGTATAATTGGCAATACCTTTTTATAAGTTCATTTCTTTCTGAGTTATATGACTTACAAACAAGTTATTTTAATCCGTCAAGACTTAAAGCTTCCAAAGGGAAAGCTAGCTGGACAATCAGCGCATGCTTCTGTAGAAGCTACTCTCAAATCAGATTCCAAAGTAGTTTCTGCCTGGCGAAAAGAAGGAATGCCCAAAATAGTTCTGAAAGTAAAAGACGAAAAAGAACTTTTACTCTATTTGCAGAGAGCCAAGGATGAAGGATTAGTCACGGCATTGATCACTGATGCCGGGAAGACGGTAGTTGCTCCTGGAACAAAAACCTGCGGCGGAATAGGTCCTGATGAAGAGGAGAAGATTGATGCGGTGACCGGGAAACTTTCTCTCTTGTAATAACAGAAATCCTCAGCAGGCAAAGCCTCGGATGGCTTTTTAAAATCTCAACGGAAATTTTCCACAACCTTTTTAAATAACCCGCCTTCTAAACCATTCGATATGAAAATTCCTAAGACTATCAAGAAATTCTGCAGGTATTGCAGGAAGCATACCGAGCAGAAGGTAGCTCAAAATAAAAAGAAAGCTCCCAGCTCCTTGAGCCGAGGCTCAAAATATCGCGCCAGATTACGCGGAGCAGCTCGTGGAACAGGAAACCTTGGAAGATATTCCAAACCTGCAGTGACCAAATTCAAGCGTACCGGAGCCAAGAACACCAAGAAAACTGATCTACGATTTACCTGTACTGTCTGTAAAAAAACAAGTTCTCAAAGCAAAGGAATGAGAGTAAAAAAAGTGGAGCTGGTCTAAAATGAGTGAATTACTGCCTACGCCAAAAAGCAAATTCATCAAAGTACGCTGCGCCAAGTGCAAGAACGAACAGATCATATTCGGCAATGCCAGCAGTATAGTTCCTTGCTTAGTATGCAATAAAGAAGTTGCCTATCCTACCGGCGGAAAAGCGAAGATTTC
>CAYJVI010000083.1:0-5074 GCA_964373595.1 uncultured Methanosarcinales archaeon
TATAGAATTTTATGCAAAACACAAAAAAGACTGCACCGGGGACATTTGTTCCTTTTCTTCTTTATTATTGCCCTTTTAGTGCAGCATATCATCTTCTTCCTGAATTATAAGAAAGTGCCTACTCTTTTTGATTTCATAATCGAAATACTGAACGTTATAGCATTCCTGTTATTCGTGCTGGGATTTTCGCATATAGAGCGCTGTATCTCTGACTTGTATTTTAGACCAAGTCATAAAGGAAAAAGATGAGTTTATTACTCCTTTATAGGCTCTTCCTTGGTATATTTCTCGTGAACCGGATGGTCTGACTCTAGATCAATCTCCCATTGGTCTTCTTTCTTTTTTCGTTTTCTCTTTTTTTCAAAAGGACTTTTTAACTCAAGTTTTGGTTTCATTTTCTTTAATCATATGCCTCCTTACGATGATCAAAACAATTGATGATAATTTTCTCTCCTTCCAATCTATAGATGATCCTAAACGGAGGAACGCGCACGCTCCGATGATTTTTCCACTCGTATTTTAACGGCTTTCCTGCCTCTGGCATCTCGGCAAGTTTCTTGAGTTGTTTGATAATTCTCAATCGAGTAGTCTTATCCTTAATCTTCTGAAAATCTTTCTTAAATTCTTCAGAGAAAATTATTTCCATATTTTCAGTGCATTAATAAATCATCAATTTCTTCGTCGCTCATGGAAGTATCTGCCTTAGTAAACTTTCCAGCTTTGATTTGTTTCTCGCTTCGCTCTATCATTTCCAACAAGTGCATATCCCACGCCAGAGTTTCTTTTCTAATCATTTTCAGTAAAATATTCCCGCCTTCATTGAAGACTAAAAACTTAGTAGAGGGCTTTAATTTAGCATCTTTTCTTACCTCGGCTGGTATGACCACCTGCCCATTTTCAGACATTTTTGTTATCGCGACTTCCATGTTTTCCCTAAATAAAATACATTTTAGAATTAAAATGCTTTTTATATTTAAACTTTTCGCTTAATCCGTTCATTTCGCCCTCGCTTTGTGATTATAGCCTACTTGCTTCTGCTTATGGTATTCACAAAACACAATTCCTTCCTGAGCTTTTTGATGACAGCGCACACATATGCCTTGCTCTTTCTTCTGATGATACAAAGAACGACGCTCTTGTATCAGCCGTTTCTGGTTGAGATGATAAAATTTCACAAATCGGTCGGGATACTCTTTTTCTTCTTTTCTTTTTAGGTTTAATTTCTGCAATAGTTTTCTGAACATCTGCTCACCTCTGGCATTTGGGACAATAGCTGGTTCCCCGTCCACCGACAACAATCTTCCGTAAAGTGTGCTTTTTCTCGCATCGTTCCCGCTGATAGACGGCAAGATAATTCTGAAATCCACCGCTTCCTTCCAGATTGCTGTAATTATCAACAGTAGAGCCGTGATGCTGGATTGCCTGCAGTAAGATGCGCCGCAATTGCAGATACAGTTTTTCTGTTTCTTTTGCTGACAAGGAGCCTGCTTTCCGCAACGGCGAAATCCCGGCATAGTACAACGCTTCCTGAGCATAAATGTTGCCGATGCCGGCAATAACCGACTGATTCATTAAGATAGTTTTAAGATTAGCACGATTTTTTTTAGATAGTAATTCTCGAAACTTCTCCAGGGTAAAATCTTTCTCTAATGGTTCCGGGCCATGTTTTGACAATATCTGGTTTAATTTCTGTTGATTCAACAGTTTCATCCTGCCAAATTTTCTGATAGAATTATGCGTTAAAAAAGAACCGTCTGAAAACAGGAATCTGGAAACCATGAATCGTCCATGATTATTTGGAATATGTTTTTTATCTGCGTAATTTTTATCTACGTAATGAAAATGTCCGGTCATACCCAGATGAGTAAGGATAAATTGTCCAGTATCTAACTCCATGATGATGTATTTAGCACGGCGCCGAACTTTCTGTATGGAAACGGAAGACAGCTTCTTGATTTTAGAATCAACCATCTTATCATATACTTCGGCTTTCTGGATTACTTTCCCGGCTACTTTTTTCTGCAATTGCCGTACAATGGTTTCCACTTCCGGTAGTTCGGGCATGGATTTTAGAAATGGTGAAAGTATATAAAGATTATTCAGAACTGAGTGGAGATCCTGTCGTAGATTATAACACTCCAGCGCTCCGGCACAGTTCTTTTTCTGAGTGATTTCCGTGTCCTACTTCGTTTTGGCGGCCGCAGCCGTCTGTGTCAGTATTGTCAGATATTGCGATAGCAATACTGACATGACCAGACGGAGCATACCATGTTCCTGTACAAAGTACAAGGGTTATGGTATGCGGAGATAACTGTTATCGGGAAGAAATAACCTTAATATTAGGCTAATCTATTATGTAAAGGAAAATGTAATTTGGTTATTAACAATAGATCGGCATGATCCCGCTTACAATAAATTTAGAAAGATTACATTCCCTAAAAATAAACTATAGTAAACGACATTAATTCTTAGACAATCTTGTCGTTTACTAATAGTAAATGTACCTGAAATGCAACAACGATTGCATTTCTGTACAGAAATGTTGTTTTCATACACATTTCTTGTACCTGCGTTTTGTCTAAAAACTTAGGCCATTTATCATATATGTAGAAGGGGCACCGATTAATGATCGAACCCAACACCTTTTCCATCACCAGAAAGCGAAGCTTTCTGTGCACGAAAGCAGAGCTTTCGGCGCCGAAGGGCGAAGTCCCTTCGTGTGCGGAAGGGTATGCCCTTCCAGCACCAAAAAGTTTATTAACGTCAACGGTTTGAAATAGCCATAGTTATTTAAAAAAAAGATGGCATATATGCAGGGAAATCCTCAATCAAGCAAACCGCACTTGCGGTTCTATATTTTTATGGTTACCTTAGTTGTCGGAGGCTTGTTCTTTCTCCTCTACCTGAATGATGGTGAAGAAGGCGCCAGCACCAGCTTGATTAGCGCTATCACCGGGTATGCTGCCGGCAACGCTGAAAATGAAACTGCCGCTGCCAATCCTGCGGAGGAATTCGATCAGGAATTCAACAAGCTGCTGGGTGAGGGCAGCAAGCTTAAGAACTACCGCAGCGTCCCTCTCCAACTGTCATTTAATCAGGTTCCGGTAGTCCAAAAAGAAGCGAAGACCCGCAAAGTAGAACTGGAATTCAATGATCTTACTACTACCATCATGGTAAACGGAGATAAGTTAGAGTTAAAGAATTTAAAAGAAGTGGAGCTGTCCATTGAAGACTTTACCGGTCTGGTAGACTTCGGAAGTTCTGAATTGTCGTTATCCGGAACCGCCAGGCGCATTGAAGTGAATGGTGTGGCCTTCTCCTCAGAAAAAGAAGTGCCCATCGCATTCCAGGGTTTAAACTATAAGCATCTGCACATTTCTGATTTGGAATTGAAGGATCTAGATCTAGGCAAAGGATACGGTGAATTGACCGTCGGCGAAAAGCTGCGCTATGCCTTGGAAGACGAAGAAGTAAAGATGCTCTACTTTAAAGGCGCGCTCACCATCGACAAGGAAGCGCGAAATTCCACCGCCCTGGTTTTAGAAGGAGAAGTAAGAGGGATTTACACCGGCGGAGAGCTTTTGACCTTTACCCTACGCTAAACAAATTTTGACCGCAAAGATTTATAAATAGGCTTCTATTTAGCCCTTTTATTGACATAAACTAAACGAAAATGGAGACGTTTTCTAGTAAGTTATATGTATATTAGGAGGAATATAAACATGGGAAATTTTAACCGAAGTGGCGGCGGATTCCAGAGAGACTTTGGACCGCGCGAAATGCATGACGCAACCTGTTCGGATTGCGGACAAGCGTGCAAGGTACCCTTTAAACCTACAGAAGGTAAGCCGGTATTTTGCAGAGATTGCTATTCCAAAAGAAAACCTAGACGATTCTAAGGATCCTACGTTTCTACTCGAAAGCAATTTTTCTTTTTTTTCTTTTTAATTCTTAACAACAATCTAAAACATCCAATAACACTCAATAAAGCCCTTTCTCTTTCAGCTCTTTTTTCTTTTCTTCCCGGCGCAGGGAAGCATACTTGTCTTGGAGAGAGAATTTGGGCGGGCGTGGCAGCACTGTTTCCCCAGCGCAGGCTGGACAGGTTTTCTCCATGGTGTAGCGCTGATCTTCCGGACATTTGCGGAGGTGTTCTGCCATTCTTATTCGCTCTTCTCCCGCTCAAAGGAAGCGCTGGAAAGCTTGTCATTGAATTTTTCAAGAAGTTCCTGCACTCTCTTAAGCGTCTGTTCCGCAGGCTTGTAATCGATATCTTCTATGGTCACTTTAAAGCGCCCTCCCCCGAGATAAGTTACCTTAATAGTGGAGGAAACATTTTCTATTCCCAGTAAAAGAGATTTAATTTTCTCCACGCCATCCGAAGCATACGATTGTATCTTTATTTCCCCTTTCAGGGTAACTTTGGGCGGCTTGAATTTGTCTACAATTGCGGAAGTTAATTCTGCAGCCAGCTTCTTCTCCAAACCCAGCTTTTCCAGATCCGCATTTCCTGCCGCAACATCCTTAAAGCACAAATAGAGATGAGAATACTCTTTGAAAACTTTTTCAGCGGTATTCTGATAGAGTTCTTCCGCTGTACGCTGCAGCCGCTTGGCTAAATGCTGCACTAAGGTTTCGGCTTTGGTTTCCTGCTTGATTTCTTCCAACTTTGCAGCGCGCTGGTGAGAGTTGACTCTTCGCAGAGAGAGATCAATATGGCCTCTCTGCCGGTCGATGCGCAGGACCTTGCAGACTATTTGCCGTCCTTCGCTGACATAATCGCGGAGATTCCGGATCCTTCCCGGAGCAATTTCAGAGATGTGCACTAAACCCTGCTCGCCGTACTCTAACAGGTCCACGAATACTGAATTAGGAAAGATTTTTGTGACCTTACAGAGAACGATTTCTTCTTCTTCCGGAAGCCCTTTCTTATGGTGAAGCATAGTTTCTTTTAGTTGGATGTTTATTTATAAATGTTTGGAGAAGAAAAATTATTCCAATACTTCCAATACCCTTGCCGAAATCTTCGCTTTTCCGCCGGTAGGATAGGCAACTTCTTTATTGCATACTAAGC
>CAYJVI010000084.1:0-5041 GCA_964373595.1 uncultured Methanosarcinales archaeon
GTAAATCCCAAACATTTTTAAATGATTTAAAAAACATTATTATTCTATGGTCGAACTTATCATTACCGAGAAGCCCAGTTCAGCAGAAAAAGTAGCCTTCGCCTTAGCAGACACAAAACCGGCAAAAAAGAAGAATAAGCAATGCAGTTATTACGAACTTAAACATAACCACAAAAACATCATTGTCACTTCTGCGGTCGGCCATCTGTACGGGTTGGCAGAAAAAAACAAAGAGGGCTGGGGCTACCCGGTTTTTGAAGTGGCCTGGACGCCTACCTATCTCACTTCTAAAGAAAGCGGCTATGTCAAGGATTACATTGACACCATTTCCCTGCTGGCAGCAAAAGCAGATGAATTTACCATCGCCTGCGACTACGACATCGAAGGAGAAGTCATTGGATTGAATGTTATTCGTTTTGCGTGCAAGAAAAAAGACAGCAACAGAATGAAATTCTCCACCTTGACCAAAGGCGACCTGATAGAAGCCTACGACCAGAAAAGCAAGCACCTGGATTGGGGGCAGGCCAATGCCGGTGAAACCAGACATAAATTAGATTGGTTTTACGGCATTAATCTTTCCCGAGCCTTGACCGCGTCAGTAAAAGCAGCAGGTTCATTCAAAGTGATGTCCATTGGAAGAGTGCAAGGGCCAGCACTGCACATGCTGGTAGAAAAAGAGAAAGAAATCCAAGCTTTCAAGCCTGAACCATTTTGGCGGCTTTCCTTTCAGGGAAAATACAAAACCTTGCCATTAGAAGCATGGCATAAAGATGACAGAATTTTTGAAGAAGAAAAAGTAAAAAAGATTCTGGCTAAAATCAAGAATGAAAAAGAAGCCTTGATTCAGGATGTGACTAAAGCGGTGCGCAGCCAATCTCCTCCTACACCTTTCAATTTAACTGACCTGCAATCTGAATCATATGCCTTATTCAAGATAACTCCGAAGGAAACACTGGCTATCGCGCAAAGCTTATACCTCGCAGGAGTCACTTCTTATCCAAGAACTTCCTCACAGCAACTAGATCCAAAATTAGGTTTCAAAAAAATTCTCACCGACCTGGCCAGGCAAACACACTACCAGCATTTAGCTCAGGAACTGCTCAAGGAAAAAGAACTAAAGCCAAACAATGGAAGCAAGACCGATCCTGCGCACCCGGCGATCTATCCCACTGGACACCTGCCCGGAAATCTTAAGCCCAGAGATCAGAAAATCTACGATTTAATTGTCAAAAGATTCATGGCAACTTTTGCTAAACCGGCAGTCCGGGAAACCATGACCGTTATCTTCGACGTCAAAGGAGAATCGTTCATTACCAAAGGTACCCGAACCGTGGAAGAGAACTGGCACAAATTCTACAAGCCTTATCTAAAGATGGAAGACATCACTCTTCCAGAAATGAAAAAAGATGAGATAGCTCATATCACTAAAATAGAAAAGCATGACGAAGAGACCCAGCCGCCAGCACGATACAATCAATCTTCGATCATCAAGGAACTAGAAAAACGTAACCTCGGAACTAAAGCGACCAGAGCTGAAATTCTAGACACCTTATTCCGACGAGGATATGCAGAAGGAGTAAAGATTACCGTTACCCAGCTGGGAATGGAGACGGACAAAATTTTAGTGAAATATGCTCCCACTATTGTAGATGAAAAACTTACTGCTGATTTTGAAGAGGATATGGAAAAGATCAGAGAAGGCAAACAAAAACCAGAAGCGGTGTTAGAGAAAGCCAAGAAATTTCTTACTGCCTTACTTGCTGATTTCAAGAAAAAAGAAAAACTGATCGGCAAAGAGATAATTGTATCAATCCGGGAAACATCTGATGCTGCTAATTTCATGGGTCATTGCCCCAACTGTAAAGAAGGAAAATTAATGGTCAGAAGAGGAAAATTCGGCCGTTTCATCGGCTGCGATAAATATCCTGAGTGTAAAACTATATTCAACATTCCCAAAGCGGGCCCAATTAAATTTACTGGTAACATGGATGAAAAAAGTAAAAACCCTATTGTGGAAGTTGGAGCAGGAAGAACCAGAAGAACGGTCACCTTAATGCAGCATGATGATGCCAACAAGCCGCATGTAAAAAAATATCCGGAAGAAGGCATGACTTGTCCAACCTGCAAAGAAGGAAAAATGGTGCTGCGCAAGAGCTTCTACGGCGAATTCTTAGGCTGCAACAATTATCCTAAGTGCCAGACCATGATGAAGATCCATGAAGGAAAAGTAGATGTGAAGAATGTGGTGGTGAAAGAAGTTGGAGTTAAGAAGCCGGAAAATGTTGATAAGAAGGTGGAAGAGAAGAAAGTAGAAGAGAAAAGTAAGGAAGTAAAGAAGAAGTGAGTTTCTTAATGTTTTCTTTTTGGACACCAGTGTCCATTCTTAATATGTTCTTGTTTTTCTGGATAGGAAAGAAAAAATAAATTCACACTGCTCTCCTTGTTCTCTTTAAATGATAACACTTAGCACACCAGTCTCCTCTTTTTAATCTATGAAAGTCTGTCAACCAAACATGACCTTCCTTACACTGAACTTTCATCTTTGACCGTTGGTTAAGATATTCTCCTGAAATTAGTCTCCCTTGTTTGTTTTGTAAAACCTGATGAACTTCATCAATACTAAGTCTAACACTATGTCCACAAAAAGGACACCATCTGCCTTGGCTGACATTTATGGGACCAGTTTCCCATTCATGCATTTTAGCGCACCGAAACCTCAATTTTGTTTTTGAGTTGATGTATTCATTAGAAAGGCAAACGCCCCCTCTCAAACGAGCCAACTTATGCACGTCTTCCAAATTTCCACTCGTTTTCTTTGCATTTTCCTTCCTTGCACATTTTGGACACCAATGGTCCTCAGTAATGCTGGAAGGGGTTGTTTCCCACTCATGCATGTTGGAGCACTGAAATATTAATTTTGATTGGCTGTTATTATAAATAGTAGATAAACATTTTCCACCTCTTTTTTTAGCCATTATTTGCATCTCACGAATTTTTTGCGGAGAATAAGCCTCGTGATAATTGATAGAAATAGTTTTGATGGGCACTACTAAGTTTTGTTCCTCACAGCTTCTAATAATAAAATCTCCCATCTTCTCAAATTCAACGTCATGCGGGACTTCAATTAAGGTAATCCCTTGCATATGGCACATGTATTTTTTCATTTCGTCGGCAGTTATTTGATCTTTAAATGTTCTGGACCTAGAAAATAATTTATGGGGAATGTAATGTTGCAATCCTTGATACTCGAACGCCAATTTTAGTTCCTCACAATATCCGTCAAGTTCCATCTTATTTCCAAATGGATTTATCAACCACGAAGGTTTAACCTTAGGAAATTCTTTCCCGAAGATTTTTTCAAAGTACATGCGACAAACTCTTTCTCCTGTACCACTATTACAAAATGGACACCAGTGTCCATTCTTAATATGTTCTGGTTTTTGCCACCACTGATGACCGTCGGCGCATTTCCAGAGAAGCTTTGTTTTATTAGTTACATATTTATCCGATAAACAAACCCCCTTCTTTTTTTTTGCTAAGTTTCTCATTTCTTCTATTGTGAGTTTTATTTTTTTAGCACAGTATGGACACCACGAACCTCTTTTTATTGAGGCAGGATGAGCTAACCATTTATGTCCTTTATTACATTGCCACTCTAGTGAGGTTCGAGAGTTAATGTATTTTTCTGAAAGACAAAGACCTTCACGTTCTGTAGCGATTTGTTGCATTTCTTCGATTGTTAATGGAAACAGACCACTACAACGAAGACACCATTTTCCTGAAGTAAGCTCATGAAAGTTAGTTGAAAAAATATGCTCTTTTTCACATTTTATTAAGAATTTACTTCTATTGTTTATGTAATTACCTGATAGTATTTTTCCTTTTTTAAGTTCACTCATCTTCTTTCTAAATTCTTCAGAAAGGTGTTTTCCTTTATTCCAAGGTATTTGGCCTTTTTTAAATACCATCTCTAAAACCAAAAAATTCTAAGTTTAAAAATGTGGTGTTTGTGTGCAACCCAAATAATCAAAATTCAGTAGTTTTAATTCACCATATCTAGCGTAATACCTTATCTATCGCCACTGTCCCGCTTAACACTATTCACATAATGATACTTCGTTCCGGGAATTCGGCCTTCAACACTACGAATAAACAAGAATAGTTTAGACATTACATGATCTAACTGTTTAGATAAATCACTAAACTGCTGAGAGGTGAGAAAGCCTAAGTCTTTGGATAACAATAACAACACTTCAATCTCCTTTCCTGAACCAAAGCTATAATTCAAAAAATTAAGAAACTCCTTCTTACTTCTGCGCGAAGATCCTTCAGCTATGTTGAGAGGAATAGAAACAACTGCTCTCCGCAACTGCGAAGTCAGATTTCTCTGTTCCGATTCAGGAAACCTTTCTGTAGCCTTGTAGACGTCAAGAACAAATTGGTGGGCTAGATCGTAAACGTGTAATTTTCTATAATCGAGTGGCATAGACTCATTCCGAAGCGCTCATTAATATTATTTGCGGTGGAGTGTTCACAACGAGTGAGCTGGGTTCAACTAAATAGACCGTTATCCTAAAAAAAAAGCATCGGCAATAACAGCGCTCGCGCTATTTCTCAATTATCAAAAAAGAAAAAAAAGAGCGAAAATTAATTCGCCCTGGTTTGTAAAATTTACCCAAGCAAACTTAGGTAAAATAATGAAAACCATATGCAGATCAGATACACACAATAATTGTGGACGTTAGTAAGCGCATGCTGAACACCTCGCCGTAGCTTGGTGCGTACACATCGCTTCTATCAAACGGCTGTTATTGCCGTGTCCTAAGGTGTCTCTTTTCAAGGAGCGCTTCGTGCTTAGATGCATTCAGCACTTATCGCGTATGGCGTAGCTGCCCGGCATGCCTTGTCAGACAACCGGTCTACCAGAGGCCACGATCCTCCGTTCCTCTCGTACTAAGAGATCCTTCCTTTCAGACACCCAACATCCCCAGTAGATATCAAACAAACTGCCTCACAGCGTTCTGAACCCAGCTCACGATCC
>CAYJVI010000085.1:0-5021 GCA_964373595.1 uncultured Methanosarcinales archaeon
AACATTACCACCACCTTAGACGGTTCAGACAACATCGGCGTGCTTCTCAGATACTAAGTCAAAAAAGTATATTTCTTTAATAGTATTGCTAATACCTCGGTTATGGGAACAAATGCGACCTATACTCAAGTGACTGTCGGGGTATTTGCCGCATTGTTTGTAATGCTCTTTGACCAACTCAAAAAAGGAACCTACTTTGTAGAAGATTTATATGATACTCGTTATAAGTATTATATGTTTGACAACCTTCGCGTGCAGGAATTTGTGTTCAACGGCAATAAGTTAAAGAAATACGCTTCTGAAGTGAAATTACAGCACAAGAATGGTTTAGGGCATATGTATATTTGAAAAAAAGCATAATTTGGCTAATTTCACAACCGATTCATCACACTTTCCCTGCCCAGAATATCTTCCGCCATGAAAGCATCATTCAGGTTGATAACTCCTTTCACGAACTTTTCCTGATCGTCAAATCCTACTCGGGGACAGGCGGTATTTACCCATACCTCGATGAAATTAAAATTCTCCAATTGGTCAAAGGAAACTACATTGTCAATGAAATAATAAAACTTCTTGCCTGGAAATTTTTTTTCTAAGGCCAAAGCAGGCCGGAATTGCTCCTGGCCGGGTTTGATGGTCACCATAACACCAATATTTCCCGCTGTAAGAAATTTCATCAATGAAGATTTGTATTTCGTTAAAATAGTTTTTATATCATTTACGCCCATGGAAGACATTTTCTGTGTAAGAGGATCGTTGCACACTATTTCCTTCATTTCAGTTTGATCTTTCTGCGCATACACTAACGCTAAGGGATGGAACTTTCCATCGCCGATGTATAGATAACAGTCGATCTTTTCTTCTTCCTTTCCTAAATTCAAAGAATTATGATAATTGTCGCAGCCCAGCAATTGTCCTTTCACCTGTGTTCTGTCGGCGTGAGAAGTAATGATTTTAATGTTGTTTTCCTGTAATTGTTCTTTTACTTTATCTAAATTATTCACAAACTGCACTGAGGCATATACGCCCACGGTTTGATATTTTTTCTTTTTCAGATAGGCAAGAGTTTCTTTGCAGAGTTCTACTGAACCGAAGTAGGGTGCGTCTAAGAAGAGTAGGTCCATTTTATGTCCCCTCAATTATATCATCAATTGATTGATATTTTGTTGGTTCTAATTGTGGTGCTGGAGTTGGTTGAATTTTTCCTGTGACTTTCTCGTATAGAGTTTTCAACACTGATTTTTTCTTCTTAGGAGGAGCCATGATTTGGTCTAGGAAGTAAGATTCACTGGCATCAAAAACAAAATAAATTCCTAAAGCTAGGCTTATCATCGTCCCCAGTGCATTGTGTTCTTCACTAGATTGCTGAGAATCGCTAAATATACGTAATCCTGCAAAAGAGAAGAAAAACGACGCAAGACCAAATTCGAGCGGCCTATACGGTTTAGATTGCGGGGATGGTATGGCCCCATCGCTCTCAAAACGCCTTATTTCTATAGCCTCTTCTATTTCATAATCCTTTTTTCTAGAATAATCATAACGTATTCCTACAAGGGAACCCATAACACCTACAGTTGTAGAGATCATATTAGAAGTCTGAAAGCCATAAATTAATGTGTATACGCTGGCGCCAAAGTAGGAAATACTGGCCCCTAACGCGGCCCTCGTCGCCAAATCATACTTATTCCACCCATACTCTTTATTACAATATTGAGTAACTTTCTCGTACTGCTTCCAAATTGCTTCGTCCAATTCCGTTAATTTGTCAACTAATCCCATTTTACCTTACAGCACCTTCTCTACTTCTCTTTCCAACTCTTCTTTTGTTGGCAGATACAACTTATACTTTGAAACAAACATTTTATTGCTTATGCCGGATAACGCAAACTCTGCCTGAACGTGATCCTTCTCAGTACAAAGGATTATGCCTATAGGCTCGTTATCTCCTTCTTTATTCAATTTTTTTCTTACATAATTAAGATAGAAATTCATTTGCCCGACATCTTCATGCCTAAACTTTGCTGTTTTTAGCTCAACAACAACATAACATTTTAGATAGATATTATAAAACAATAAATCAATATAGAAATGATCGTTATCAATGGTTATCTTTTTCTGCCGTGCTACAAAGCTAAATCCTTGTCCCAATTCCAGCAGGAATTTTTGTAGTTTATCCAACATCCTTATTTCAAGCTCTTTCTCCGTGTAGGCATTTTTCTCCTCTAATTCCAAAAACTCCAGAACATAAGGGTCTTTAATCAACTCTTCGCTTTTTGCAGGAATATTGCCCTTTCTATCATATTCCACCAATGCCTTTTTATCTTTGCTCATAAGCAGCCTTTCGTAATGAAGCGAGTATAGTTGGCGTTTTAAGTCTCTTACGCTAAGATTTTCCTGCTCAGCATACCTTTGAAAATATGCTCTTTTTCTTTCATCATCTATCTTAATAAGTTCACAATAATGCGACCAGGCCAATTTGGGAGACACTGTCTCCCATTTCTTGTAGGTTACATAAAAACGCCTCATTCTTCGTAAATTGCTAGAATCAAATCCTTTGCCAAACTCTAGTGTGAGTTCTTTGCTAAGCATTTCCAAAAGATTTTGGCCATAGCTTGCTCTTTTCTGTCCTTTTTGTTCTTCCTCGACAATCTTTCTGCCTATCTCAAAATAGGCTTTAAGCATTTCAGTATTGACGGCGGTAAAAGAATTATATCGCGCCTTAGAGATAATGCTTTTTATTTCTTTTAAGATAGGAGAATAGCCCTTTTTAACGATAAGTTTTTTTTTCATAGTATCCACGTTCCTACCATCCCGCCTTCTTATGGAAGTAACCTTTACAAAAGCTTACCAGCCAAAGAGGTGCGACTTCACTTCGTTCAGTCCCACGGTCTTGAACTTCAAGCTTGTTTAATAGTATATTTTTCATTTTTCTACCAACCTATTTTTTTATTGAATTTATTATGTCCCCAACTAATCAGCAGATCGACACCCATGCGATTCAATCCTAAGGGAATGTCACAAGCGCCAAAATTGCTGCCCAGCCAGATCAATACTTTTGCGCTAGTCTCAGATTCAATCCTGTCAGTAATCTCTTTGGCATACGGCTTCATACCATCCGGTAGCTGGATGCAGACCGTTTTTGCCTTACTGTCTTTTATCTTGGCGATAGCTTTTTCTACTTCGGCGTCGTATAATCTCATAGAATAATCCTTTTAGAGGGTTATTTTATATATATTACGGCATATAAATCAAAAATGGACACTATCACCAAATTTAGAGCATATCGAAGCAAAAATTTTGAAAAAATAGGAAAAGCATTAGTGGAAGCAGGTATTTCTGCAAACCATATCACTTTTCTCTCTCTCATTTCCGGAATTTCAGCAATTTATTTCCTGTTCAGCAACTATTATTTATTCACTCTCTTTGCCTTACTGCATCTTCTATTTGACAGCTTCGATGGAGTCCTAGCCAGACTAACCAAACCAACTACTGCCGGGAAATACTTTGACCTGATTTCTGATAGTACTTTTACGTTTCTTGCCCTCATCAAAGCGGGCTGGTTGTTGCAGGAATTCTACGCTTATCTCGCTGCGGGATTGTTTTTACTGGCGCTTATTATTCACCTCTCATTTAAATTACAAACACCAATGTTGTTCATGAGAACTGTTTTTGTGATAGTATTAGTAATCATCACTAATCCTCTTTTCCCATTCACAACTATTACAGTGACTGCGGGATATTTAGCTGCAGGTGGAGTTTCATTATATTCCTTAGCTAGGCAGCTGCAGTGGTTTATGGAAAAGAGGGCTTAGTTAAGTTTAAATATTCTCTTTCTTTTCATAGACCATGAATGATCAAAATCGCAGTTTGGAAGAAGTATACAAAATTGCTGGGGGAGAATTAAGCAAAGTTTTAGACGTATATTTCCCTAAAGAAGAAGAGCGTGTCAATTGGTTTTATAGCTCTAATAAAAGACTTGGCAAAAGTCCACACGATTTCTGTAAAGAAGGAAAACAAGGCGAATTAGTGGATATCTTGATTTGTTTAGCGCAAGGTAATATAGGTGGTTAATGACAGAAAAGAATTATTCAATCCATGATGTTTACGAAAGCATCGGGGAGAATGAAAATTTAAGAAAATTTATTGACCTCCTTAAAGGGGAGCGTTATTTGGGCAATGAAGAAAATCTTCTCAAATGGTGGTACGACCCCAATAATAAAGGGTTAGGCAAAAGCCCCGATGAAATCTGTAAAGAGGGAAAGCAAAAAGAATTAGAAAAAATACTTATGGATATCCTTCATGCCGCTCAAGGCGGTTAGAATTCTAAAATCTACTCTTATTAATCTTCAACAAATACCCAATATAATTAACCGCAACATGCAAAATAGGACTGGCAACTAATAAAACAACCACCGTTCCTATCGGTGGCACATACACCAAAAATCCCAGTATTAATCCGCCGATCACAAAATCTATCTGATCCCATCCCCACCATGGTTTTCCAGGCTTAATCCCCTGTTTCCGCTTATAGTAACTCTTCACCAAATCGCCCAGAATTACTCCTGCTCCCTGCAGAAATCCAAACCACAACGGAAAATCAGCATAATCAATAAGCGCTAATTCTTGAAATCCTTTAATATACAACCATTTCTGCAGCCAGAAAATTAACCCTCCAACCACAATCGCAGCCGCCAAACCTCGCCAGGTCTTATGCCCACCAAAGATTTTTGTATGGATCGGCTTCCCTCCGAAAGGAATCCATCTCAATAATACCGGAGCCATATTGGCGAAATATCCCGGCAGAAAAAAGTAGAGGCTTTGGAGAATCATCTCAGAAAGAAAATCGGCTGGCTATTTAAAAGTAACTTTAATCAGGCACAGTTCAAAAAGTAAGTGATTTTAGGAAAAAAACGCCGCCGCCTCGGCCAAGAGGCGAGCATGAAATGAAGCATCGGCTCTAAGAAGTAACTATAGCTAGTGACATAAATATTTATACACATCTAGTTTAAACCTCTTTGTTC
>CAYJVI010000086.1:0-4997 GCA_964373595.1 uncultured Methanosarcinales archaeon
ATTAGCTGTGTACCATTCTTTAAATTCATCAAGCGTAAAAACTTTCCCCTTAAACTTAGGTGATTCGTAATGCTCCTGAAAGCGCAAAAAAGTAGAGGCCAATTTTCGCTGTGTTGGAAACTGTAAATGATATACGTTGGCAAGTATTTCTGTAAGATTCATTTTTTATCCCCCCTTCATTCCACCACCGCTTTAATCCTTCTCACTCCAGTTGAACAAGCTTCTTCTTTGATGATCTTAAATTTACCCACTTCCTTAGTATTTTTAACATGCGGACCGCCGCAGAATTCCTTGGAATAATCGCCCATAAAATATACTGTAACCTTAGCCGGATACTTCTGCCCGAATTCCATCTCTGCGCCGATTTTCACCGCCTGCTCTTTGGTCATTTCTTTGCACACCACCGGAAGATTCTTTTTAATGACCCGGTTCACTTCATCCTCTACTTTCTTGATTTCTTCAGGAGTTAATTTTCTATCGAAACTGAAATCAAATCTCAACCGTTCCGGGGTAATATTGCTTCCCCGCTGTTTAATTTCTGGATCAATGATTTTCCGCAAAGCTTCGTTGAGCAAATGAGTAGCAGTATGCAGCCGGATTGTTTCCGGAGAAAGATCAGCCAACCCGCCTTTGAATTTCTGTTCCGCCCCTTTTCTGGACAATTCCTGATGCTTCTGGAATTCTGCTAAAAATCCTTCGGCATCAACTTTTACTTTTTTCTCATCTGCTAACTCTTCAGTCATCTCTAAAGGGAAACCATATGATTGGAATAATAAGAAGGCCTCCTTGCCGGAAATATCGCCCTTATCAGCCATCTTTTCAAATTCTTTCAATCCCTTCTCCAAGGTCTGGGCAAATTTCTGCTCTTCCTTTTGTAATTCAGTAAAAATCCGTTCCTTATTCTGCGGTAATTCAGTATAATAACCCCCATAATCCTTGACTACTATTTCTGCCAGAGCTTTCAGGGATTCTTCCATCCCTATCAGTTTTGCATAGCGTACTGCTCTTCTGATTAATCTCCGCAAAACATATCCACTATCAACATTGGAAGGAGTTATTCCATTATTATCGCCTAAGATAAACGTAGCAGCACGGACATGATCGGCAATGATGCGCATTTCCCGTTGTGCATCTTTATACTTTTTCCCGCTAAGCTGTTCAATTTTCTTAATCACTGGCTGGAATAGATCAGTTTCGTAGGCACTCTTCTTGCCGTTTAAAACAGCTAACATTCGTTCAAATCCCATACCGGTATCCACGTTTTTCTGTTGCAAAGGCCTGATAGAACCGTCTTTATTTTTGTAGTACTGCATAAATACGTCATTCCATATTTCTACCCAGCGGTTATCCTTGGGATCGCATTTTTTGGGTGCTTCTCCATCGCCAGTCCAGTAAAACATTTCCGTAGAAGGGCCGCAAGGACCGGTCTCGCCAGCAATCCAGAAATTATCTTTTCCCAAAAAAGCAATTCTTTCGGCTGGAATGCCTAACGATTTCCATAATTCATACGATTCGGTATCTCTGGAAACAGTTTTATCTCCTTCATAGACAGTAAAAGCTAACATCTTCAAAGGAATATTAAGCCACTTTTTTCCAGTCAAAAATTCAAAACTCCAGGTAATAGCTTCTTTCTTGAAATAATCGCCTAAAGACCAGTTTCCCAGCATCTGAAAGAAGGTATGGTGGGTATTATCGCCAATATTTTCAAAATCAACTGTCCTGAGGCATTTTTGGAGATTGACTAAACGCTTTCCTAAGGGATGCGGCTGCCCTGACAAATAAGGCACTAACGACTGCATTCCTGCGGTGTTGAATAAAACTGAAGGATCGTCCTTAGGGATGAGAGAAGCAGAAGGAATAATAACATGTCCCTTGCTCTTAAAAAATTCCAGATATTTGTCACGAAGATCGTTGGCATGCATAATGTGCTGGAAATAAGCTGTGTTTTTATATGTTTTTGTGTTATAGCGGCCGCATGTAAGAAATAATGAACTAAAAACTAATACTTAGCTAACTCTTCAAAAAGTTTCTTATCTTCTTTGAGGATAACTTCTCCAGCGAGCTTGATAATCCTAAGTTTTCGTTGTTCTTCTTTTGTTAGGCCAGTATTAACAGTTTTAATTTTCATATTTGGTATCCTCAATTACATACTTTAAATACTTTTCTACATTATTCTCATATTCTTCTGGAATAGATATCAAATGATGTTTCACCCAGGCTTTTATTTCTTTAAAACTTACTTTACTCTCGTGTTTTGCTACTTCAATAATGAACGGAACTGCATCTTTGTACTCAATCTTAAAATGGTGGTCCATTAAAAATAATACTAGTTTAGCAAAGGCATGAGCCGTTCGTTTATTCCCGTCATTAAAGTGGTGTCTTCTGGCTAATTCTTCATATACAAATGCACCAACTGAAGCAGGATCTTCAGAATGATCTTCTTGATAAAGCAATATTTTGTATGTAGAATGATAAAGCCCTCCTTCATCTCTCGTTCCTTTCGTTCCTCCACTATGGCTAATGATTCTATCATGCAGAGTAGAAATTGCTTCTAAAACTTCCTTTAAGAAAGTCCTACTAAACCGCTCTTTTCCAAACATAAAATAATCAAAAATTCAAAACAATATAAATCTAACTAAAACTCTGTCCGCAGCCGCAGGTCTTTTTCGCATTCGGATTAGTTATCTTAAATCCAGCGCCGGTTAGAGAATCAACATAATCTACTTTTGCTCCTTTCAGTTTCTCTAAACTAGCGTTATCAACAAAGAACTTCACACCATCAACTTCTACTACTGCGTCATTGTCATTTTTAACATTTTCAAATGAAAAGTGATATTCCTGTCCTGCGCATCCGCCAGAACTTACTCCGATGCGAATTGCTTGATTCTTTTTCTTCTCTAACAATTCCTTGGCTTTTTGAGCCGCATTTTCAGTGATAGTAAGATTGTCATCGCCTTTTTCTTCCGGAATGGCGCTATTCAGTTTTTCAACGATAGCAGTGACTTCTTCCTCACTTCGTCCATGCCCAGCTAAGCCTTCCTCAATAGTTTCAAAATAGGACGCGCCGCAGCCAACGCAGTGGACTCCTTCTTCCGTGAGAATTTCCACTACCGAAGGATATTGCTGCACTAGTTCGCCGATGGTCATGTCTTTGGTGATTGACATAATATTAGGGTAATATCTAGTTTTTATAAAGGTTTCGTGAACTTTATGAAAATAGCGTAATAATTATAAAAAACCAGTTTATTTCAACAACCATGCCTAGCAAAAAAGAACCAAAGCAACTGGAATTAAATGAACAGCACTCACGGCCATTCTTTCTGGGGGATATACGTTACTATAACAAAAAAGATAAGCTAACTCAAATCTATCCTTCTCCAAAAATAAGGGATAATTAGAAGATTTATTTCTTCTTCACGACCAAATAATACACTATCGCAGTAACAATACTAAAGACAATTGCCGCAATGATCCATAATAACTTATGCTCTCTTTTCATCTTCTTTTGAAAAGTCGCAATATCATAAATTACCCAGACTGCGCAGACCACGCCTACAATCCACCATAACCTGCCGAACATTTTAGATCACCAATAGTTAGAATACTAAAATGCCTTATTAACTTTTTCTTTTATATCCTGGACAATGAAAATTGATTTAAAGAAGAGAATTGCAAAGAAAAATTGTGGAGTCGTATTGTAAAGGTATCATCCTTGGTTGGTGACCTTGAGATCCTGGTTCAAGTCCCGGCGACCCCACATACCCATAAAATATTAATGTTTTTATATATTTTTCTATAATCTGTTAACTATTTCTTTCTCTTTACCATGAAAAATACTACCACTGTTGGGAGCTTTTGTATTGACTTCCACAAAGAATATAAGTAAGGTATCTTCTCTTCTCAAAAACTAGTTGAGGTGGGAATATGAAAGTGATTGCGGAGTATATTTGGTTGGATGGGAAAAAACCGGCTGCTGATGTCCGGGGGAAAACAAGAGTTTTCAATGACCTTATCAGGGGTTCTGCCGATCTGGTTACTGCCAAAGACCTGCCTATTTGGGGTTTTGACGGAAGCAGTACCGAACAAGCGAAAGGACATGATTCTGATTGTGTCTTAAAACCTGTGAAGGTCTGCAAAGACCCTTTACGAAGCATACCTGGCTCTCTCTGCGTTCTGGTATTAAACGAAGTATATCTTCCTCCAGGAGAAAAACCTCACCCCTCCAATACCAGAGCAAGATTACAAGAATTAAATGAAAAATATAAAGACCAAGAGTTTTGGTTTGGAATTGAGCAGGAATATACTTTCATGCGGACAAGCAAGTACGATGCCAGCCGCGTAAGACGCCCATTGGGATTCCCCCTATCCGAAGGAGAACCAGAAAATCAAGGGAAATATTACTGTGGAGCAGGCGCAGATAGAATCTTTGGCCGAGATCTAGTTGAAGAACATCTTAAAGCATGTTTAGATGCCGAGTTAGTCATTGCTGGCATTAACGCAGAAGTCATGCCCGGACAATGGGAATATCAAATCGGCCACGGATCTCCATTAAAAGTTGCCGACGATTTGATCATTGCTCGATACTTGATGAACAGGATCGGAGAGAAATATGGTGTAGTTGCTTCATTAGAGCCTAAACCTCAGGACGGAGACTGGAACGGCGCTGGAGCACATACCAACTTTTCCACCAAAGCCATGAGAGAAAGTGATCAATGCTTTAGTGAAATTTTAGAACAATTTCATAAACGCCACGACGAACACATTAAAGTATATGGTTCGGGAATTGAAAAAAGACTAACTGGGAAACATGAAACTTGCCCTTATACGAAATTTGAGTGGGGGATCTCTCATCGAGGCGCTAGCATCAGAATCCCCTGGCAGGTTGCTAAAGACGGAAAAGGATACTTAGAAGACCGCCGGCCTTGCGCCAACATGGATCCGTATGTGGTAGAGGCAAAAATAATAGAGACAGTGATGGAAGGTTAAAATTCTACTAG
>CAYJVI010000087.1:0-4845 GCA_964373595.1 uncultured Methanosarcinales archaeon
GTTAAATCAAAACAAAGAAATAATGAAGATAAAGAAAAACCCTAAGCCCCCAATTCTCCAACGCTCAATCCTTTCCTCTGGACTATCTGACCACGCACTTTCTCCTGCAATTCCATGGGCAGGCGTTCAAACATTTGATCTACCAGAGATGAATTTCCTCTGCCTTCAGTAGCAGACCGTAAATCGCTGCTCCATCCCAATAATTCCGCTACCGGCAATTTCGCAATAACCACTACTTGATCCTCTTCCTGATTCATGTCTAACAACTGTCCTCTTTTAGAAGATACCAGTTTGGAAATCTCTCCAGTGTATTCTGTAGGAGCTTCAATTCTCATCACTTGCAATGGCTCGAACATCACTGGGCCGGCCTGCATCATCGCTCCCCTAATACCTTCACGCACTGCAGGATACATCTGCGCCGGACCTCTATGGATGGCATCCTCATGCAGAGTACAATCGATTAGGCTTACCTTCACGTTTGTACACGGTTCCCGAGCTAAAGGACCGGATTTCATGACATCGTCAAACATATCCAGCACTAATTCCAGAATCTCGTGGATATAGACAATACCCCTGGTTTGATCCATGAACATGTTTCCATTGTAGATCGCTTTCACCATGTTGGCAGTTTTAGCATCCCAGTCGCATTCATCCCGCAAAAAGGAAATCAATTCATCGTCTTTCTTCTTGAACCTTCCCTGACGGACTTTCCCTTCTTTGATTCCCTGCGCAATCACGGGTTCTAACGGCTCAACCAGGAACAAGAGCTTGTTGTGCTTGTTGGGAGACTTTCCTTCGACATACGGACTTTTCTTGGTGATGGTTTCGCGATAAACGACAATCGGCGGAGAAGTTTTTACTTCCACCCCTTTCTCGGTGATGATCCTATTCTCAATAATTTCCAGATGCAGTTCTCCCATTCCGTGAAGCAGGTTCTGTCCGGTTTCCTCATTGATTTCAATTTTAACCGACGGATCTTCCCGGCTTACTTTCCGCAGAACTTCAATAAGCTTAGGGAGATCTGCTGATTTTTTCGGCTCTATAGCTTTGGTGATTACCGGCTCAAAAATGTGTTTCAGTTCTTCAAAGGATTGTTCCGGTTCCAGAGTGATGGTCTCGCCGGCAAATCCCAGCACTCCAGAGATAGCTAACACGTTGCCTGCCGGCAAGGATTCGATAATTTCCGGTTTGATGCCATTGTAGATATACACGTTTTGAATGCGCTGCTTCTGCTTGGCATTATTCAGATATACTTCCATGCCGCTGCGCACCGTTCCGCTGAACAGCCTTCCTGCGGAAATATCTTTTCCCGAACGCGGATCAATGACAATTCTGGTAATGACAAACCCCAGTTTTCCGTTCGGATTGCAGGTCAATAAATCTTTTCCAAATTCTGATTCAGGATCGCCATGCCAAATCTTAGGGATCCTGTATACTTGCGCATCGACAGGATCGGGGTGGTGCTTGATAACCATATCGAGTATTACTTCATGCAGAGGGGCATTATTCCATACCCATTCCTTTCGTTCTGCTTCTTCCAGCTCATAGATGTGCAAAATATCGGCAAACTTGACATTTTTCTTATGCATATAGGGAAAGGATAAAGCCCAGTTTTCCCGCGCGCTGCCAAAAGCTACCCCGCCATCCTGAACATTCACTTTCCATTTCTCTTTGTACTGCGGTTCAGCGATCCGCCCTATCATATTGTTGAATTGGACTACCAGATTAAGAATCCGCTCAGCAATTTTTTCCGGAGAAAGCTTCAGCTCTTTCACTAACCGGTCTACTTTGTTGATGAACAAAACTGGTTTAACCCGTTCACGAAGCGCTTGGCGAACTACTGTTTCCGTCTGGGGCATGATTCCTTCCACGGCGCAGATTAAGACCACAGTCCCGTCAATAGCTCTCATTGCTCGAGTAACGTTGCCGCCAAAATCAACGTGTCCGGGAGTATCGATAAGATTGATCAAATATTCATGACCGTTATATTCATGAACCATAGAAACGTTTGCCGCATCAACAGTCATCAATCGTTCCTGCTCGTCGGTGTGCTGCCAGGTAGCCATTCCTCCTTCAAGTTGTCCGGCAAATTTAGAAGACATCATTCCTGCTGCTGCTAATAAGTTATCAGTCATCGCAGTATTATGAATTACCATTCCCTCAGCGACAAAATTCTTATGGTCAGGTACAGAGAAATCATACACCACCGGTTCAAATACTTGTTCGATGGATTTAACCTCAATGAAAGCGAGATCACCAGTAAGAAGCTTATCTAAAATAGAAACATTCTTCTGTACTTGTGCAAACTGAAGTTTTAGCCCATTAAGAGTATCTACTGTAGGCGTAAGAATTCCCTGCTCGTACTTGTAATAATGATGATCAATGGAAGCCATGGGGACCTTTCTCACTTGAATTAATTCTTTATTGCTCAAAGGGACTATATCAGTCACAATACTCCCCTGCACTTTCGCGGCCAGCACCTGCGCTTTTTTCTGCTTTTCAGCCATTCCAAATTTAATTTCATTGGTAAAATTTTTTGCGGAGATGCCGGAAACATAAAGCGTATCTCCCTGAACGATGCTAAGACATCCAAAGCGCAACAACAATAACTGTGTATCTCTGAGCATCTTTGAACTTACCGACGTAACTGAAATTGCCCGCCGTGATTGTTCTACTGTTCCATCGCAGTCAAAATATCCTCGCATAAATTGGGCCGCAAATTCTTTCTGGGCTTGGAAAACAAAATTATTAATGCTAATGTTGTGGCTCTTTCGACGCAAAGGATATCCAAACAAGAAATGGAGCAGCAGCTGTAAACCACAATTAGTAATCACTTCTGGCACTCGGTTTCGCTGCGAGGCGACTTTTGGTTTTATACCCAACTCCTTGCAAATAGAAATACATCGCTCTTTAAGTTCTTCCTTACCAACGACAAATTTACAGCCGGATCCATCTCCAAAAAACAAACCGGCAAGATAAAACAAATCTTCAAAATCCTGCGGAAGTTTGAGGAAAGAAGTACTCTTAGTGGAAGATCTAAAACTAATGCCTTCAATACCGCCATAGACATCCTCCACGCTTATACCTAACAGCGAGACCAGCTGAAGTAATGCATCAATTCTATATCTATTTTGCCACAGGCCATGGTAAAATGACTTGGTAGCAATTTGCAGGTTTAATTGAGCTATAATTGTCTTTAATCCCCGCTCTTGTATTTTTCCTCGCACGAGGGAACCAAATTCAGAAGTTAATCGTGCATAACACGGCGCTTCAGCTAAGCGCATAAGAATTTCTTTCTTTATATTAAACTCGTTTTTAGTTTCCAATTTTCTAGCACAGACCACTCTATCGCCAAGCTTTAATTCTGCAGCTTCCTTTTCGACAAAATCCATCTCCGAAAGAATTATGTATTTATGCTCAGCCGTAGTAGTTATTTCTGCTCCATTGCGAAGCGTTATTTTTATACAGTCACCGCCTTGCAGCTTCCAGGCATGAGAAACGTTCTTTTTTTCCAATGTGCCTGTTTCCTTATTGAGAGAGAAAACATAGACGTCTTGATCAGAAATGTCAAATACCACTTCTACGCCGTCGTCTCTGACTTTCTGGCCGCTTTTTTCCGCTCGAAAAAATAGGTTTTCAGCAGTAACTATTTCTCCCGATGCGAGAATTAACCTAGTCATTGGTGCAACGCATTTACCATGGTGGATGTGCGCGCTGGTGCAGATGTTCCGAATATGTTTCGGAGTCTGCGCAATCTTCATTACTTTTTCCGCGAATTTTTCTCCTGCCATTGTGAGTTAACCTCGTTTAATGCTTTGTTTTATTTTGATTTTTATTTTTATATTTTAAGATGGGTAGGGATATGCCGTAGTCTTTCTTCTAGTTTCCTATATGTTTGTGCCCTTTCAGGCATTTCAGCTTCTTCTGCTAGTTCGGCAGCAGTTGCAAAATCTTCTTCCTCCTCATAAGAGGAGATTATTTTTTCATAAATCTTCTTAGCTGAATCTTTCATTCCTGCCTCTACGGCTATTTTAGCAGCAGTCAAAGTAAAATTTTTTTCATAATTAAAGGTGATGGCAGCTCCATATAATAGTTGTGCTTGTTCAGTTCTTCCAGCATGTTTTGCAACACGAGCAGCATACGTTAACAAAGCTCCCTGTTCACCCTCTTCACACCTGCCTTCAAGCTCATTACTTTTTCTCTGGCAAAGATAAATCATTTCATCAACATACTCTTTGGGGATCTCAACTTTTCCTTTCTCATCATATACCAAATTAAAAAGAAGATTTGATCTAGTTTGGTTCCTTATTGCTTCTGAGCCAATTACAGCAACTAAGTATTCTATTTCTGAAATTTTTGTATCTGACATTATAATTATCCTCCGTGATTCTGCTTTCCTTTTTCTACAAGATGATTATGATAATTTACAACCGCTTCGAGTAAGTTTACTTCTGCCTTGTCTAAAGTAACTTTTCCTCGATACGTTAAGTGAAGTTCATATGCTGGTTCTCTATTTTCAATAGAAGTTCCGAATTTACATTCACCAGAAAGTGTAGTAAATAAATCCTTGAAAGTCACACCAGCAGAGACAAATCTCCTACTGCCTGTTTCTATATTACTGAACTCCAGATTATAACCCTCCATTTGATAATCAAGGTATAATCTTTGTTTTTCTTTTTCCATTTTCTCAAAACACATGCACTTCCTGTGCCGTCTGGTACGAATGTAATTCTTTTGCTGTAAACCACAGCGCAATTTCTGTTTTTGCTTCTTCCACAGTTCCGGAAGCATGGATAAGATTAGCTGCTCCCTTTCTTTTAAGACTAGCATATCCTAAACTTAAAT
>CAYJVI010000088.1:0-4739 GCA_964373595.1 uncultured Methanosarcinales archaeon
TATTGTCCAGTTTGTAATGATAAAAATGTTGTAAGTCAAGAAGAAAGATTGAAGCTATTCAGATGCCCTTCATGTACGCATACTTTTACTCAGGAAAAGGAAGACGTCTCAGTTTACGGCAAGGAATACTTTCAGAAAGAGCACCAAAAATGGTTTGAGAATCCCGATTACGCATTATACAATAGGGTCTATCAACAAATAAAAAAACATCATCATTCTTCAAATCTTGAACTGATTGATGTGGGGTGCGGAAATGGCTCGTTCCTGAAATATTTAAAAAATAAAGGCGTTTCATCAAATCTTTACGGCATGGAGCTTATTGAAAATGAGCACCCCGGCATAACATTTATCCAGGCTGATTTTAACCAGCATGAACTAGAGAAAAAATTTGATGTAGTCACCAGTTTTATGGTGATAGAACACCTGGAAAATCCCGGATCATTTATACAAAAAGTCAAGGGCATCATGAAAAAGGATTCTTTGTTAGTTATAAATACCATCAATAATAATTCTTTAATCTACAAGGCTGCAAGATTACTTAACAAGGTGCATTTAAGAACAGCCCATGACAGATTGTATTCTCGGCATCATCTTAATCATTTCACTAATAGATCGCTGCAAAAACTTTTGGAGATGCAGGGGTTTACCATCCTTTCTCATAAAAACCATAACTATCCTTTAAAAGCAGTAGATGTCCCCAAGGCTCCAAAACTAGTGCAGACATTTTATCATGGCTGTGTTGCCGGAATGTTTGCTCTCTCCAGCGTCTTCAAGAACGGACATTCTCAAACTGTTATATGCACAAAACGAAAATAACCAAAATACCTATTTGGATTCGGCTACCTTACTATCATAAACTATATAAAGTGATTATCTACATTTAGCGCTATGAAGGGTGTTATTTTAGCAGGTGGAAAGGGATTGCGGCTATATCCGCTTACTAAAGTGACTAATAAGCATCTCTTGCCGGTAGGCCGGGAACCCATGATTTATAATCCCATGAAAAAACTTATCGAAGCAGGTATAACTGATATTCTCATCGTCAGCGATGCTGAGCAACTGGGAGGCATCGCCCACGTTTTGGGGAGCGGAGTGCAGTTCGGCTGCAAATTCACCTACAAAGCTCAGGATGGCGCTTTAGGAATCGCTCATGCGCTAAGCCTGGCTGAAGACTTTGCTCGCGGCGACAAGATTGCGGTAATTCTTGGTGACAATGTAATGACTGGTTCCCTAAAACCGTATGTGGAAAAATTTGTCCAGCAGCCTTCTGGAGCGAAGATTCTTCTGAAGATGGTTGATAATCCAACTCGTTACGGCATAGCCTCGATAGACGAATGCCAGGTTCTGCAGATAGAAGAGAAGCCCCATCAGCCCAAGACCAATTACGCTGCCCTTGGCTATTATATGTATGACGGGAAAGTCTTTGACATTATCAGGAAGATGAAACCATCACCTAGAGGAGAGTATGAAATAACAGACGTCAACAATGCCTACGCGCAGAACGGCGAGCTGACCTTTGATTTCTTAGACGGAGAATGGACCGATGCAGGAACATTCGAATCATTGCTTCTTGCTAATCAGATGTTCCTGCAGGCAGGCGATGTGGAAAAAAGCTCTATTACTGCCCGTGTTTCCAAGGAACAGATATTGGATATGATTAATCATCATCAGACTAAGATAGCAGAACTTAAGAAACATCTCAATTAAAATCCTACTTTTATGCCACAAAAACATTCCAACATCGATAACAGAAAACCTGAATTTTCGGTAGTGGTTCCAGTCTATAATAGTGAAGGTTCTCTTCAGGAATTATATCGCCGACTGGAGGTGGTTTTTGGTTCCCTCCATGCACCCTGGGAATTGGTAGCAGTCAATGATTACAGTCGAGATACCAGTTGGAAAGTTTTACTAGAATTAACTCGCTCTCATCAGAATGTCAAGGCGATTAATCTTATGAATAATTTTGGGCAGCATAACGCTTTAATGTGTGGTTTTCATTACGTTCAAGGAAAATATGTTATTACCATGGATGACGACTTACAACATCCACCGGAGGAAATTCCTAAACTCCTCTCACGCATTGGGCAAGGAGATTATAGTGTTGTGTACGGGCAGTACAAACAAAAAAAGCACGGCTGGTTCCGCGATTTTGTGTCTGCATCAGTCAATGATTTAATTTCACGGATCACTGGAAGCGGATATAGGGTAACCTCTTTCAGAATTATGGAAAGAGATGTTGTTGAAAAGATACTTGCGTATACACAGTATAATGTTATGGTCGATGTCTTGATTAAAGATACGGTTGCTAGTTTTAGGGTAGGCCATTGTAAAGTTGAGCATCATCCACGAACAATTGGAAAATCTAATTATTCTTTCAAAAAATTGTTTTGGTATGCAATCAACATGATTTTTAATTACACGGTCTGGCCTTTACGCTTAGCTACTCTACTGGGTTTCTTTTTTTCAGTGTTAGGCTTTATGGGGGTTATTCTGGAGATAATTCTCTATCTCTTGCATGGAACTCCGGTGCGGGGATGGACTTCCTTATTCCTGGCGGTTACTTTTTTCTCTGGAATAATCTTATTTATCTTGGGAATAGTCGGAGAATATATGGGAAGAATTTTTTTGAATGTCAATCAAAAACCCCAATATGTAGTTAAAGAATTAGTAACAAAAAACAATAAGCTAATCGCGAGTAAACTATGCAACACCTGCACGAAAAGATAGCTCGGTTACTGCGTGAAAACGGATGCGAGGTTACCAAAGAGGTAGAAACGCTAGTGGAACAACTAGTAGATACTGTTGCTGCACCACAGACAGAAGTTTCTCATATTTTAGATTGGTTGGAGAAAAAAAGTAAAGAATATCCAGTTAAGACGGCAGAGATGCCTATTACTGAGTTAGATAAATGGAAGGTTGATCCTCAAACTGGAAATATTAGTCATGATTCGGGAAAGTTTTTTTCTATTATAGGGGTTAGAGTTAGTGGCGCTGAGGGCAGAGAAGTTGGTTCCTGGACACAGCCTATGATCAAGCAGCATGAATGCGGTATTTTGGGAATCTTATGCAAGAAGTTTAATGGAGTTAGACATTATCTTCTTTATGCAAAGTATGAACCAGGAAATATGCCGTTGTTACAGTTATCCCCGACTCTTCAGGCAACCGCTAGTAATCTGAAGATGGCTCATGGCGGGAAAAAGCCGAGGTTTGCCGAATACTTTGAAGAAGGCGGAAAAGGAAAAATTATAACTTCTGTCGTTGGTGTGGAAGATGGTGGAAGGTTTTATTTGAAAACTAATAGAAATATGGTAGTGGAAGTTGATGAACATGAAGAGTCAACCATACCAGAAGACTATATTTGGGTAACCCTTCCACAACTACGGAAATTGTTAAAGAAGGATGGCATAGTTAATTCCTTAACTCGAAGTGTGATGGGGAGCTTATAGTGGGGTTTTAGTAATGACTCTAAAAAAAGTTCGGATCGGTATTCTGGGATGTGCAAATGTAGCAGCGAAATATGCTATTAAGGCTTTTCAAGCCCTTGATAATGCTGAAGTTGTAGCTATTGCTAGTCGAGATTATCCCAAAGCGAAAGAGTGGGGAAAAAAGTTTGGTATTGAGGCAGTTTCTTCGTACGATGAACTTTTGCAACGAAAAGATATTGATGCAGTGTACATTCCGCTGCCCATCGGCCTTCATGAAGAATGGGTTTTGAAAGCTGCCGCTGCTGGGAAGCATGTCCTTTGTGAAAAATCCTTGGCTCATAACTTTGCATCGGTAAAGAAGATGGTGGAGTTGTGTCGCGGGAAAGGAGTTGTTTTATACGAGAATTTCATGTGTGATTTTCATCCTCAGCATGCCGCAGTTAAAAATGCTCTTGAACAAAGTGAAGTTGGTCAGCCCCTGGTGTTTAGAGGATATTTTGGAATTCCGCCCTTTCCTGAAACTAGTTTTCGATATAATGCAGCTTTAGGTGGGGGAAGTTTAAATGATACTGGAGCATATACTGTTTTTATGGCTCGAAAAATGTTTGGCGAACCAATTTCCGCTACTGCTACTTTATTTGTTGATGGTAAGACTAAGGTTGATATTCAGGGATCAGCATTTTTAGAATTTAGTGATTCGAAAGTAGGTTTACTTTCTTTTGGTTTTAATAATGTCTATCAGAATAATTATTCCGTCTGGGGGTCAAAGGGTAAGATTACCGTAAACAGGGCTTATTCTATTCCTCCAGAGATGAATCCGCAAGTCGAGTTATTGAAAAATGAAAACTTGCGAGAAACAGTTACCGCGCTTGATCTTCCGGCAGCAAATCATTTTGAGTTGATCTTCCATGATTTTTGTGAGATGGTTCTGTATAAGAATAAAGATAAAATGAATTTGATTTATCAGCAACTCCTATCACAGGCAAAAGTTTTAGAAGCAGTACGGATATCGGCTCAGGAGAATAGGAAAGTTAATATCAGTGAGGTTTCTTAAAATACTATGAATGGGAAAACAGTGCTGGTTACGGGTGGAGCAGGTTTTATTGGCAGTAACTTCGTAAGGTATCTTTTAGATAAGTATCCCTCTTGTATAGTAATCAATGTTGATAAATTAACCTATGCTGGTAATTTAGATAATCTTAAAGACGTTCAACAGAATTCAAGACATATTTTTGTGGAAGCTGATATTGCCGATACTTCAAGGATAGAGCAGCTTTTCCAAGAGCGGAAGCCGCAAATTGTGGTTAATTTTGC
>CAYJVI010000089.1:0-4681 GCA_964373595.1 uncultured Methanosarcinales archaeon
TTCATATCCACACAAACCCTGAAAGTTCCGGGAGAGAATTGCCCGCATTTGACTTTGCGCAAGAGTTTTACAGGATGATCTAGTTTTTTACAGATTCTTTTCACTTTTTGAGCATAGCCATCGATATCTTTTTCTTCCAGGAAAGCATAAAGATGAATAATCGTTCCTTTCTTCGATTTCAATAGAGCTAAATCCAAGAACTGCTCTCCGGTTTTCGGCAAGGGCATGACTATCCTATCAAATCTCTTTTTTAATGGCGGGACTTTATGCCGCACATCGCCGTGTAAAATACTGACTCTGTCCTGAAGACTATTGAGCTGTACATTTTCTACCGCATAGGCGTGCGCTAAAGGATTTAATTCAACCCCGCACACCATTTTTGCTTTTGAATTTCTGGCAATGACTAACGGATAGGGCGCTGCTCCTGAGAACATCACTAACACTTCTTCTCCCGGTTTTACCAATTTAGCTATTCGCAATCGTTCATTGGCAGTGCGGGCAGAGTAATAGGTTTTTTCCAGATGCAGTTTTAGTTGTATGCCATTTTCGTGATGAATGGTTTCTTTGGTTTTCTTCCCTGCCAATACAGTTACTTTTCTGGTTCGAAATATGCCGGTGTGGATTTCTTTTTTCTTGACCACCGTAGATACTTGTTTATTTGCTTGAAGATATGCTCCGGCGATAATTTTTTCTTTCTTTTTTAATTCGTCCGGAATTTCCAAGATGAGAATGTCGCCGACAATCTCTTGTGAGCGGGGAAGAATTTCCATCTCTTTAGGAGTGAGTTTTCCTTTGAGAAGCTGGTCTACAGTAATATGTTTTTCCCGTTCTGGAAAGGAAAATTTGGTGTTGACTATTTTGGCGCTGGCAATGGCCATTTTTTGAGTAACCGGAAAGTAAATATGGTCCAATTCTTTCACCGGAAGATACTCTGGATGGAGAAGCTCTTTTTTAGCTAAGAATTGCCGTATCTTTTCGGCGTTTCGCAATTCGGTGTAGGCAGCGAGCATGAAGGAAAGAAGTAGGAATGGTTTATAAAATTATTCTTAAAAGAAATTCTTCAATCCTTTCTGCTCCATCCCTTTCTGCGCTTCTTTCAGTTTATCTAACTTCATCCGAACCCGCTCTTCGCTGAAATCGTGTTCTTCTACTAATAATTTCAACAACTTCTTCTCATCAACTTTCTTCCATTCCATTTCATAGTCATCGGTTACCGGCATGTTCCTAATAGTCTCAAAAACTTTTGTCCACTCCAAATCAGGATAATGTTTATTCCATTCCACTTCTGTGAATATCTTCTCAAAATTCTTGCCATGTTCTTTCAGCAGTTTCAATCCTGTTTTCGGCCCAATGCCCTTAACTCCACCAGGATTGTAATCTGTCCCTACTAAAATTGCTAAGACAATTAATTGGTCTAAATTCAACCCCAGATTATCCAGCACTTCTTGCAGTGAAATAAATTCCGGATTTACTTTCTGGTAGGCAAATTTCCCTGCTTTCTTTCGGCGTCCTTCGATAGAAAGATTCCGCACTAACAATGGACAGCCAAAAATAAGATTATCATAATCCTGGCTTACCGAAGCATAGGCATCGCCGTTCTTGGCCATATGCGCAGTCTGCGCTTCTCCTTCGGACGGCGCCTGCACTATAGGAAGCCCTAATGCTTTTATCACTTCTTTCGCATCTTCCCGCATCTCTTTAGTAAGAACAGCGGTTCTCGCTGCGAACTTGCGCATGCTTTCCACATCCCCTTGCTGTTCCGCTTCTTTCAGTTTCAGGAAAGCTTCTTTCTTCACCGCAGTCCTTTTTTCCCAGGTCTTCTGCTTGATTTCAGGTGCTTTCCCGTCGAATACGAACACTAATTTTAGCCCTTGCTCCATCAAGACAGTAGTCCGGCTGAACAAGCCGATCAAATGAGAAGTTACTCTGCCCTTGCGATCGGTAAGAACGGAACCGTCGGCAGAACGTATGGTAGTCAAGAACTGATACAACATATTCATGGCATCAACTGCTAATACTTTTCCCTTCAAATCGGAAATGGAAATTTCTTTCTTCACCACTAAATCTTTAAAGTTAAGCCCCATGATCAACCCTCTTTCTCCAGATTCTTCACCACCGCATTCTGAAAGGCATCCGAAGCGAGCATTTCCTGCGCTTTCCTGGTGAGATCATGAGTATATAGAAACAGTAAAGGCAGCTTTTTGATCTGCGCTTCCATGTAGGCAGAAGAAATATCCCCTTCATCGCACTTCGCTTTCTTTTTGGCTTTGCAGAAATAGGTCAATTTTCCGACCACCGAAGGAACTTTTATCAAAAGATTGATTTCAGCATTTCTTCTGATAATTTCCTGTTCCTGGATGCTGATATCTCGATCTGTAAAATACTGTTCAAGTATGGGAAGAAGTTGATCGGCAGCAGAATTTTTCTTCCGCTGGGAACGTGGTTTTACTTTCTGTAGGGGTAATTCTTCCGATGGAGGCAAATTTTTTTCTACAACTACCGTTTCCTTTTTGTCAAAATACTCGCGACCACCACTAGTCAATAGACTAGTAGCATGCTCCCTTCGGTCGGGTCGCTCGTTAGTGGTGGGAGCTGAATATTTTGACTCACGAATGGAACTGGTTTGCGAATCACCGGTACTTGCCAAAGGCAAGTCACGAGCGCCAGCGACTTGAAGCACACCAGTGAAATGACTAGATTCAATTTCCTCTTCTGCTGCCATTTTTTGCTTCGCTTCAGGCTTTTTTACTTCCAACAATGACTGCTGCTGCTCTACAAGAGGTTTTTCTTCCGGCAATGGCGGAGCAAGCAGCGCCCGGATGCCGGCATTCGTTTCCTGTTCAGGCAAAAGATGCCATTTCCAGAATAATTCTTTGTTTCCTGCCACAGTCACATGCAAAGGTATGGCAAAATCCTGCAGGGAACGCAGCGCAACTCTGGACAATAGATCTAAGATCTTTTCCCGCAGTATTTTTTCCTGCTTCAGCCGTTCCAGCACCTGAAAATCTTTGGGATTTAAATTTCCGGCAGCAAAATAGTACAATTTTTCCTCCTGGCCGGGAAGATAATAGAGCGGTGAACCGCCAATTTTCAAGTGAGATATTTTCACTTTTCCCTGCGCAGCCAAGTCAGAAAGATGAGCAGAAGCAAGAAGAATTTCAGTGTCCAGATGCTTTGCCACTTTGGAGGGGATAGTTGGGCCTATAGTGCGCAGGAAAAACAGAATTTTATCTTGATCTTGCATATCGTTTTGGGAAGAAAGTCGGTTTATATAGTTTTCTTTACTGTGGTCACGGTCTGGTCCAATTCACCTGATAATAGGTTACATCGTTCTCGTCGTCCACAATCGCCAGTAAAAGCCGCTTTTTAGTGCTATGCGCAACCCTGTTTTTGGCGCTGAATTCGTGCCAGGTGAAAACACTGGCTTCATGCACCGGAAAAACAATCCATTTGGCGTGATCTTCGCCAGGTTTAACTCCCCTATCATACACGCGGAAGTCTGCCCCAAACTTAAGCGCGGTTTTGATAATATACCCGCGGTTGCGCATATCCCGGAAAACGACATATCTGATCCAGAAATTCGGCTCCACTTTTCGGGCTTTTTTGACGTATAATTCGAAGGAGAGAGTTTTTCCTGATTCACTCTTGATTATGAGCCTATCGCGTTCCAGCAGGTACAGCGCTTCCAGAAGAGATAATTCCACTTTACCGCTTTCGTTTAAAGTTCCGAAGCGGGATTGGTTGTAGAATTCCCGCGCCTCATCAGAAGATTCGGTAATAACACGTTCACCGGCGAGAATGCCTATTACTGGTTTCTTGGGTTTCTTGGCTTCCGTCTTCTCTGCCGAAGTTTCAGGCGCAGCTGCCTCGGCAGAGGCTTTTTTCTTGGCCATGAGGTCTAAATCAGGGCTATTTCTTTTTAAAGCTTTCCCGAAGTTTCCGCCCAGCTCCACCAGCAATCCTTACCGAGAATTACATGATCCAAAAGAGGGATGCCCATCAACTTGCCGGTTTTAGCAAGGATAGAAGTAATCCGCAAATCTTCTTCTGAAGGCTCAGGATCTCCAGAAGGATGATTGTGAAGGATAATGAGAGAATGAGCTAAATGCCTAATAGCGCCATGAAACACTTCCCGGGGATGAATCAAAGAAGAATTAAGTATTCCGACAGTGATAGTTTCTTCGGCGATGAGGTTGTTTTTGGCATCCAGATAAACAGCGATAAAATTCTCTTTTTGCAGAGATTGAGTTTTGGGAAGGTAAAGTTCTGCAACTTCTTTTGCGCAAGTAATTTTCTTTTTTTCTGTATTATAGTTTACTCGTTGGTGCAATTCAAACAAAGCCACTATCTGCGATGCTCTGGCCGGACCAATGCCGTACTGCTGCTGCAATTGCTGCAAAGAACAGGAGGAAAGATTCTGTAATCCATATTTGGAGATGAGGCGGTTGGAAATTTCCAGCACATTTTCTTTCTTAGTTCCGGATTTGAGGATAATCGCTAAAAGTTCTGCCGGGGATAATGCCTGAGCGCCTTCGCTTTGTAAACGTTCTCGTGGACGGTTTTCCGGTGCGAGGTCGGTGATTTTCATTTTTCATCATTTTCCAGAATAGTCTTAAGCTTTTCTTCTAATTGGCACAGTTCTTTTTCTGAGTGATTTCCGTGTCCTACTTCGTTTTGGCGG
>CAYJVI010000090.1:0-4636 GCA_964373595.1 uncultured Methanosarcinales archaeon
AAAAATTGATATCGGCAATAATGACTTTTCCGCCATTTTTAACAACACGAATAATCTCTTGTAACGCTTTCTGCTGGTCATAATAATGATGGAAGGCTTCGGTAGTGATGACATAATCAAAATAATTATCTTCAAAGGAGAGATTATGTACATCTCCTTTTTGCAAGTTAGCTTTTGTACCTAGCTTTTTCTGAGCTACTTTGAGCATCTCTTCTGAAATATCTATTCCGTACAATTCTGCTTTTCCGTCTAATCTCTTAAGCAATTCGCCCGTTCCGCAGCTGATGTCAAGAACTCTAGTTTCTTTTTTGAGCTGCAATTCTTTGAAAAGCGGAATGTGGAACTTTTTCATCCAGAATTGGAATAGAAATGTATCATAACTTTTAGCCCACCGATTGAAGAAAGATAAGTTCTGTTTGATGTTTTTATCCGGTGTGGTCATGATAAAAAAAAGCCTCCGGTGGGAGTTGCACCCACGACCTGCAGATGACATGGCAGAAATCTTTGATTTCCGATACAAGTCTGCCGCAATACTACTATGCCACGGAGGCATCAATCCTTTTAACATGATAAGGATTCGAAGAACCTATTAAAGACTTCCATTTTAAAACTTTTTGTTTCCCAAAGATGTTACTCTAAAGGCGTCTTTAAAACCTTTTTGGGTACTCTTACTGCTTACTGATGCGACGGCCAGGCTTTGCTGGGGAAGAAGCTTTCTGTTTCTTCGTAAGGCAAGTGTGTTTTCAGCTTGAACCATTGCTTGATGAAGGTCTGCATGACATACGCTTCGCGGTACAATTCTTTTTGCCGGTCTTCCAGTGTTTTTTTATACACCCGCAGCGAGAAAATGTCGATCATGTGCCTAAGGAGAGAATGTTCAGCAAATTTCTCCTCGTAGTTCTTTTCAACGAATGCTTTGATGGTTATTTCTATTTCTCCTTTATCAGTCTTGATTTTTTTTCCGTCTTTGATTATCTCTGCCGAAGTCAATCCTAAGACGTGAAAATCAATGTCAAAGTAATAGGTCAAATATGAGGCGCCTTCAGCAGGCTTATACGGCCGCCAGCGGATCCATAATTCTTTCACTCCTCCTGCGCTTACCCGTTCGCCATAAAATCGTTCAAACTTATCCAGTTTATCTTCCATATCTTTCCAGCCCTGTTCCTTGAGCCATTCCCAGAATTCTTCATAAAATCCCTTCAGGTCAAAAACATCTTTAAATTTAACTCTAAGGGGAGCGAATTCTGGAAAAATGGATATAAATCTATCTTTGTTCTCCCTAGTCACTACTTTTGCTGGCACGGATTTATGAGAAGAATTTTGGATATATAAATGTTTAGCCTTTTAAAATTGCACTCGTTTCCTAAACCACAAATACAAAATCCAGGCAGTCCCGATAGCCATATCAACTATAGCTAGTTTTAATTTATATCCTAGTACTTCTGCGTTCCCCACCAGTAATCCTCCGTCTGGAAGATACGATGTGAATCCCGAGAAAAATGAAAAATACACCTCCTTCGGCCAGAGCAAAGGAATGCCGTAGGCAGAAAATCCGTCCAGGAAAAGATGCGTGGCTATTCCCAAACTTAGAAAGAGAGCAAAATGTTTTTTTTCCTGATGTTTGCTGATGCTGAAAAAAAGGTAAACCAGCGCCGGCGCAAGAATTAAAAACAAAAAGCTGTGCGTGATAGTCCTATGAAGATCAGTTCCCAAAGTCCAGTCGATGATAAAATCAGCATCGGGTAAAATAGCCCCTAACAAGAAAAAGAACCAGGCATAATGGCTGATTTTGTGTTTACTCCATTGTTCATAGATCTTTCCAGCAATCCAGGCGCCAGCAAGATGTCCAAATGCGAAACTCATGCCTTTACAATCAAGGTTAAGATTTATAAAGATAGTGAAATCCGAAAGCAGAATGCTGGTAGGAATAGTGGGAAAGCCAAACGTCGGAAAAAGCACTTTTTTTAAAGCGGCTACTTTAGCAGAAGTAGAGATAGCTAACTATCCTTTTGCCACTATCAAGCCTAATTCTGGAGTTGGTTATGTAAAGGTAAAAGATGTGGCGCAAGAATTTGGTAAAGCGTCTAATCCCCGAAGCGGGTATGTGCTGAAAGGGTTTCGTTTTGTTCCGGTGCAAATGCTGGATGTAGCCGGCCTTGTTCCCGGCGCACATGAAGGATTAGGGATGGGCAATCAGTTTCTGGACGATCTCCGCCAGGCAGATGTTCTCATTCATGTCATTGATGTGTCCGGCTCTACCAATGAAAAAGGGGAAGTTATCGAAGCCGGAAGCTATGATCCTGCCGAAGATGTGAAGTTTCTGGAAGTGGAATTAGATCTTTGGTATGTTGGAATCATTAAGAAAGGATGGGAGAAATTTGTCCGAACCGTGGTGCAGGAAAAACAAGAAATTCAGGTTGCTTTAGGGAAACAATTATCGGGGCTGAAAGTCACTGAAACCATGATTGAAGAAGCTATTCAGGCCTTGCGGTTGAACAAAGAAAAACCTAACGGCTGGACAGAAGATGATTTAAAGAAGTTAGCAGTCTTTCTCCGCCAAAAAACCAAGCCACTGCTCATTGCTGCCAATAAAATTGATGTTCCGGGAGCAAAAGAGAATCTGGAAAGATTGCGCCGGCAATTTCCATCGTATGCTTTTATTCCCTGTTCTGCGGAATCGGAGTTAGCGTTGCGGGAAGCAGCAAGAGCAGCATTAATTGAATATGTTCCGGGAGAAAATGATTTTAGTATTGTAGCGGAAGGAAATTTAAATGAGAAACAAAAAAAAGCCCTTGAATTCATTAAAAAGAATATTCTTGCTCCTCACGGCTCTACTGGTGTGCAAAAAGTGCTTGACAGCGCCGTCTTTGATCTGTTGAAATACCTGGCTATATTCCCGGGCGGAGTAAGCAAGCTGGAAGATAAAGATGGCCGAGTATTGCCGGACTGTTTTTTGCTGCCCCCGCAGAGTACGGCATTAGATTTTGCCTACAAACTGCACACTGATCTAGGGAAGAACTTCATTTGCGCCAAAGACGTCAGGACTAAGAAAACAGTGGGGAAAGACTATATATTGAAGCATCAGGATATTATTGAGATTGTGGCTGGGAAGTAAAAACATCCATTAGATCCAAGAAAGAAAGAAATCCCAATAAATAAATCCTGATTGATAATGTGGCGATTATTATCTTAAGGCACAGAAATAATTAAATAGGCTCTTTATTCCAAAAACAAGGATGATTGCAGGCTGGCTTTTGCGCGTAAAGGAGTTCTTTACCAGAACCGAAGAAGAGGAGTCCGAGGAAATAGTACTTTCCGGCCTGCGGGAATGGCTGCAGTATCGCTCTCGGGAGCTGATCATCAATGCCAAACTCCAGGAGGAAGCGCAGAAATATGCCGCTTTTCTGAAAGATAAGCGCTGGTTCTTAGAATGCCAGCTGGATAAATGGCAGGAAAAAGCCCGGGAATATGCTCAGGTGGAAGAAGTCACTCCTCTGTTCCGGGAAACCAGAAGAGTATTGGAGCTGTTAACGTTTCCGGATCCGGTTTCTCTGGAGAAAGTTCTGGAGCAGAATGTGCAGCTGGAACAAAAAATACATGTTCTGTCTCAGAAGGTCGAAGCAAGCTCCCTGGTCCATGATTTTGATTTTTTGTTTAGCGACGGAGCTTCCCAAGAAGACCTTAATCCTTTGTTGAAAGAGCTGCTGGATATGGATGCGCAGCGTAAAGCGTTTAAACAAAAAGTGATACAGAGCGGCTACATAAATCTGGTTACTGTTGCTTCAAAAGTTGCGGTACTTGAACAGAGTCTGGAGCAAATCCATCATTGGGAACGGGAATTGGACAGCAAGAAAAACAGGCTTCAGGCAACTGATGAAAAAAAATTAGAAAAAGAAAAAGATCTTTTTCAGCTGCGGAACCAGGCAAAATCCTTAGACTTAGAGAATTTCAAGAAAAAGCAGAATGATCTTCTTCAGAAAATAGATGAAAATGAGACGGAAATCGTATCCTTTTTTTCTAAGATCAAGCCCTTGTTATCGCACTATAAAGAGATTGAAGCGGGAAATGCCCTGGCAGCAGCATATTTAGCCGATCCTCTTTCCGCGTTTTTACAGGATGAAAGGCTGTCAATCAAACATGTTTTAGATCATCTTAAAGCGTTATTGAAGTCCGGAAAGTTGCCGCTGAATCAAGGGGCGTTCATTACCTCTCTTACCTTGCTTGAGCAGGTGCATGGTCCGGCGTTAGAACAGCTTCGTCTACAGCACAACCAGCTTCAGCAGGAATTAAAACAGACCAGAGAGCACCTTCAGCACGATGATGTCGGCATGAAAATTGATGATGCCGCGTATAGATTAGATCATTTTACTAAACAAGTAGAACGATTGGATCAGCAAGTTTCGGTCTGGGAAGAAAAAGTCGAAACCTTGCGCGAGGCAGTCTTGCGTGAACAGCAGCTTATGCAGAATCTTATCAGGACCGGTTTGGGAAGAAATGTAGTGATTAAGGTTTAAGGAAAGTCAGAGAGTTAATTTTATCTGGAGAGTACAATCATCAGCATTAACTACAATTTATTTATCCAATCTTATTCTTAAACTTCTTATAACTTCGTTCTAATGCGGCAATGGCCGGAAGT
>CAYJVI010000091.1:0-4605 GCA_964373595.1 uncultured Methanosarcinales archaeon
GTTAAGATGAGAAACAAAGGAATTACCCCATGCAAAAATATCCGGATACTACAGTGAATTCTTAGACAATCTTGTCGTTTACTGATAGTAAATGTACCTGAAATGCAACAACGATTGCATTTCTGTACAGAAATGTTGTTTTCATACACATTTCTTGTGCCTGCGTTTTGTCTAAAAACTTAGGCCATTTACTATATTTTAAATTTTCTGGAATGATTATTGCCAGCCAGAGTCCAGAACCATCTCAGAAAGCTATATAAATGACAAATTGTTTAGTTGCGTTATGGCTAAGATTAATCTTTCTAAACTGGCTGGGGAAATTTCAAAATATAAACAAGTCGTAGCAGTCTATCTTTTTGGTTCGCAGGCAAAAGGAAAAGCTACCCCTCTTTCTGACATTGACCTTTGCATCGTTGCTCCAGGAAGTACTGCTGCAGAGAGAAGTGAAATCCAGGGCCATGGCTCAGAGAAGATAGATATTGTTTTTTTCGACGAGCTGCCTTTCACTATTCGATGGCGGGTACTGAAAGAAGGAAAACCGCTTTACGTCAGAGATGAAAGATTCATGGCTGACCTTCGGTCGCGGACATTTAAGGACTACATGGATTTTAAACCAATCATCAGAAAGCAGATGAATGAGTTTTTACCGGGTGTGGGATATGCTTGATAAAGAACGAGTTCTCAAAATTATAGCTGACACGGAGCGGTATCTGAAGGATTTAGGGGAATTGAAAATAAAGGATGCTCGATCATTAAGTAAGGAACGGTTTTATTCTGTTTCTATGATGCTCTTTGCTATTTTGAACCGCTGTATAGATCTTGGCGAAGAAATTGTGCGCGGCGAAAAGCTTGGCGCCCCGGCTTCTTATAGGGATATTTTTAGGCTATTGGGACGCAATAAGATCATTGGTCAAAATCTCCAGAAGCAGTTGGAATATCTTGTTTCTAAAAGAAATGTTCTTGCTCATGAGTACTTTGATGTTACTGAAGAGAGCATCTATGATTTGTACCTGCGGATAGGCGCAGTACAAGAATTTATGGAACAGGTCAAGAACCATCTCAGAAAGCTATATAAATGACAAGTGATTCTTATTACAAAAAAGAATTAAGGTGGTCTAGCATGTTCAAAAAGATGGTGTTGGCGAACTTACTTTAGCAATTCTTTCGGCACTTCAAATTTTTCATCTGAGAATACTATTGTTTCGCCTTGGTCAATACACTTTCGACAAATGTCCATCATAAGATTATATTTCTGCATAATTTCCTCGCTTTTTACAGATGAACCATAACGAGCTTTTTCTCGTTCATCAACATCTGAAGTTTCTTCTTTGTCGCTATACACAGTAATGCGCTCAATAAATGTGTCATCATACTCAATCAATCCCTTTTCTTTGACGTACCTTAAGAACAAAGCGGTGCATTTCTGGCTTCTGCTTTCAATTCCGAATTTTATGAGAATGGCCAAAGCGCAATAGTACATCGTATAAAACCATTCTTCAGGGATTTTGTAATCCAATCTCTGTTTTTTGTATAAGTCGCATATCTCTAAATTTGTTTTTGCTTTGCGGATATAGTCTTCTGCTTTTTGATTATCTTCGCCTATGAAAAGAAGCCCTTTGTGCTTTTTTCCTTTTTTTTCATCTTTTCGTGCATTTACAAAGCAGTCTTTAACCGTGGTCATTTTAGGCGTATTTTCTTCATAAATTGAATAAAGTTTTCCTGGCCAAATAAGATAACCCCTTTTTTGACTGCCTCTATAAAAGCTTTATTAGATTTTAACAGTTCTTCCGTAAACTCCACTTCTATAAAATTAATTATATGAACTTTCTTGCTCTGGTTTTTCTGTACTTTGTCAATAATTTGTTGAACTTTCACGAAGTTCTTTTTTTGAGAAATAACGCCCACTAAATCAATATCTTCTGCGTCTTGAGGAAAATGCAGGATGCTTCCATAGAGAATAAGAAAATTTACGGTTTCTTCAAGCTCCGCAAAATTTGATTTCCATCTTTTTTGACTTAAGGCTTCTTCAGTTAAATACAAGGAGAGAGATTTCTCTGCCAGGACATTATCCCAATTAAGTTTAATCAGAAAAGTGTTGGTTTTACCCGGGCCGGTAGATTTCACGATAATTAACTTGTTATTTTCTAATCTCTTCACCGCCTTCCAGGTTCCCACCCTGCTTAGATGAAGCTCATTTGCTAAGGAAGTGATGGTATGACTAACAGAGAAATCTTTAAGCAAAAGTAAGAGTATTTTCTTAACAGCATTATCTTTGGTTTTCATCTTATTTCCGATAAGTTAATAGTTGTTAACTAATAGTTAATATATAAATCTTTCCCCGCCTAAGCGAAATATATATAAACAACAAATTGTTCTTTACTCCAAAAAAGAATTAAGGTGGTCTAGCATGTTCAAAAAGATGGTGTTGGTCGGGATATTGTTGGTTGCTTTACTTGTTCTTAGCGGGTGCGGGACGTATAATGTTGATTTTAAGGGAGATAACAATCATTTTAGCTATGGTGGTTTTAAGGTACCCTATGTTGGCGGTGCTGACGATCAATGTACTCAGGGGCATCCTGAATTTAAATCGGTAGGAAAGCTATGTTTAGCTGTAGGCGACGAGAATAGGTGTAAATCGCTGCCTTTAGGCAGCCCTCTTGATCCTACGAAGGTCATTTGGACATCTAGGAATGTTCCTAAATATGCTGCCAACTTTTGTGTTCTGTCCTGTGAGCTTGAGGTGGACTCCTGTGGAAAAAAAGCGGTCTGTTATGGGTTGCCTGATAAATCAATGAATATCTGCTCTCCTTATTGTACTTCTGATGCCGACTGCCTTCCAGGTTTAACTTCGTGTAAGGAGATTTTTGGGTCGAAGTTTTGTGTTCCAAATGACGATTTATCGAAAGCTCCTGTATTCAAACTTCCGTCTGAGCCTGTGCCGCCTTCTAACCAAAATGAATTAATGGTAGAATTCGATCTACGGCCGGGGTTTCCTTCCCATGACTATCCCACGTTACCTCATGGATCCGGGGGCATGCTGTACGGAGGCGAACCTTTCTGGGTCGATGTGTACCTGATCTCAAATTCTAGAAATACGCTGGCGGGAACGACTCTTGAGTTTTCTTCTCCCCAGCTAAGCTTTGTACCATTTGGGGATCCTGATTTTGAAGGTGCAGTTGAGTTTGAAGGAGCAGGTGGGAAAGTTCTTCCGTATAGCGCTACTTTTTCAGGGACTACTACTGATAAAGCAGTTATAAAGTATGATATTGGTTTAGCAGGAGCAACACCAATTTTGGCTAAAACTCGTATATATCTTGCAAGTATAAAAGCGAGTATAGGTCATTTCTCCGGAGGAGGTCCTATAACTTTCACGTTAGGTCAGAACAGCGTCTCACTTTATGAAAAAGATCTTACCAAAAAGTATAATCTCAAAGTAGGAAGAGTTCGTGGCGTTTCCGTTAGCGATGCCTGCGTTTATATTCCTTCAGATTTCTGCAAGGAAAGATGCGGCATTGTTCAAAATGGATGCGGGGGCCTAGTTGATTGTAGTTTACCTCAGGAAGGCGGATTCATTTGCAGCTCGAATGAGGTGTGCATCAGTAATAAATGTCAGCCAGCAATTTCACTAGCACTTCCAGTCGATGCACCCCAAAAAAATAAAGATTTACTTAAAGGAGTCGTTAATTCGCTTCAAACTAACAAAGATGATGCCGTGAATGCCCTTTTAGATGTCTTTACTGCTCTAAATACCTGGCTTAAATCGTAATCAGAGAAAACTTAAACCCATGAAACAGCGAATTAAAAAAGTCTACAAACGTCTGCCTCCGCATACCTATGAGGCTCATCCTCGTGCGAATGAGGGAGAAGCCAGCAAGCCATTTGTTATCGCCGTGATTGCTATCGTCGCTGTAGTTGCGTTGGCACTATTGTTACTCTTCTCAGAGCAATTAGTAGGAAGAGCAATTTACCCTGGTCAGCCAAATACAGCCGGGCTTTCTTTATCCGCGCCAGCCTACAAAGATCAGGATTTTACTCTTCTGGTAAAAGCGCATACAGGTCAGGAAATGGCTGCTGGTGTAAATTTTGAATTGAGCTTACCGCAAGGCGTAAGTTGTAAGAATCTTGTTGATGGCCTAAACTGGCCAGTGAAATCTTTTAGCTGTGATCCTCAGCAGAATAAAGTGACTTATTTGGCTGCAACAAATAACCCAGTCGCTGGCGAATTAACCGTTGCCACTCTTACTTTTGCAGGAGTAAAAGAAGGAGACTATGGTTTTAAATTTACAAAATTTGAAGTTAAGAAAGCGGATAAGAGTCTTGTTACTTTCAAAAATGATCTTTCTGTTCCGTATTCAGTGGAAGTTACGTTAAAAGAACAGTGTGATAACAACCAAGATGATGATAAGGATGGGAAGAGAGATTGTTTGGATACAGATTGTCTAGGAAATAATGCCTGCATGAACTTGCCGGATAATTCTGGTTGCGCTGACAGTTCCATGTGTTCTTCTGGAAATTGCGTAAGTGGGTCCTGCATATCAAAAAAAGAAGTTCAACAAGTCTGTACACCTTTTAGCGTGGTATGTGACGGAAATTTTGCCAGAAAGC
>CAYJVI010000092.1:0-4534 GCA_964373595.1 uncultured Methanosarcinales archaeon
TTGATTTAAACCTTTTGGTCACCTTTACGACGCCCCCGGAAACTCTGCGAAATCGAAAAGCTTATATACCACTGTATCTAAAAAGAAACAATGAACTGGAAGTTTTAAAGCTATACTTAAGTGGTTATACCAAACAATTCTACCTCAGAGAAATAAGCAGGCTGGCAAAGATGCCCCTTAAAAATGTCCAGAATACTGTAAAATCTTTAGAGAAAAGCAGGATAGTAAAAAGCAGCGTCCGGGGGAAAAACAAATATTTTAGCCTCAATCGGGACAATGTTCAAACGAAGTTATACCTCCTGCAGGCAGAAATCTACAGAACTCTCTTATTTCTGAAAAGATACCAACCTTTCAAAACCTTTCTTAAAGAAGTTTCAACTCAGATCCCAATTGTTATTTTTGGAAGCTTTGCAAAATTTGCCGCTGAAGAAAACTCCGATGTTGATTTATTAATAATCTCAGAACACGAAGAAAAACTTCCTTTCCACTTACTGCCTTATAAAATTCATGAGATCAGGTTATCGGGCGATTCTTTTAAGAAAGTGTTGGAAAAACAGGAAACCTTGATTAAAGAAATAGAAGAAAATCATGTCATTCTAAACAATCATTCATTTTACGTAAACGAGATGTGGAACTATTATGAAAAATAAGAAGTTGAGGTGGTGCTTTGGACTGAAGGACGGCCTCAGTATTGTAGAACCTAATGAAAGACTCGGCAAATCTTATTTAGCAGAAGCGAAATCATCTTTAGAAAGGGCTGAAAATAATAGACGCACAATACTACATGAAAGTCGACAAAGAAGAGCAGGTTAGCAAAATGCTTCAAGAAGCAAAAATGTTTGTTTCTATGTTTGATGAAATTTTTTCAACTCTGAATGAAAAAGAGATTGGTTCATTTAGAGAAAATTTGAAAAAATCAGTTTAACGGACGGCGCCCTCGGAAACATGACGCCTCATATACTCACGACGCTAACTCTGCCGCTTCTTTCTCTTCAAAAAATCCATTGCAGGTCTGCTCGATCTCATTTATTTTAATTCCTTTACAAAGCTCTTGGTTCTCACTCAATTTAGCAACTTTATAGACGCAGGCATCGATGTTGACCTGATTATTAAATCGAGCGCATAACTCCACATCCTTGGTTTCAGTAACTATATCCCAGACACATTCTCCCTTATTGATGGGGCTTAGCCTCTCGCAAAGTTCTACATTATTTGTTTCCATGGCCACTTTCTTGACGCAATCCATATTTTGGGCCATTTCAAGTATGTATGCGCAAAGCCCATAATCCTTATGATCGAGAGCAATATGATAATAACAATTATCCTGCCAGTATTCGTCTAAAATGCCGGCGCAAATTTCCGGGTCATCATTCTGCAGGGCAATCTGCTCCTGGCAGAATCCCCGCGTTCTGCTGGTAACAATCAAGTCGCATACTTTAACATCATTTTTTGTTTTAGCTAATTCTGCTACGCAGGAATCACGAAACTGGGTATTTTCAATTCTGCTGCACTGGCGTGATTCAAAATAACAATTATCCTTTGCGCTTCTTTCCAGCGAACTGCAGCTGTCAGCCACTGCGCCTCCGGTAAGAAGAGAGCAGGAAGTAACAAAAAGAAGCGCTGCCAATAAAACACCCATAATAACCTTCATGATTGAGCGTAGGGATAAATGCTCCTTTTAAGTTTTATGGAATTAGAGGAGCTATAATCACAAAAACCATATAAACCTCTGTCTGATTCTTGCAGCTATGTCTCTTTTCAAAGATATGCTGCATAGCGGAGAAACACTCTTTCGGGATACTATTGTTCTAGACTACGATTTCCAGCCCAAAACGTTAAAGTACCGGGAAAACGAACAGATGCGGTTTGCGGCAGCCATCAGGCCTTTACTGCAGGGGCATAACGGAAGACATTTATTTGTCTACGGCGCTCCGGGCATTGGAAAAAGTACCGCCTGCAAACATGTTCTGCGGGAACTCCAGGAAGAAACCGAAGAAATTCTCCCTATCTATGTCAATTGCTGGAAAGAAAACACCACTTTCAAAGTATTTATCAAAATTTGCGAAGATCTGGGTTATAAATTCATCCAAAACAAAAAGACCAGTGAATTATTAGAGTTGATGAAACAAAAGCTCAACAAAACCAGCGTGGTATTTGTTTTTGACGAAGTGGACAAGCTGGAAGAGATGGATTTTCTGTATTCTATCCTTGAAGATATTTACCGCAAATCAATCATTTTAATAACCAATTATCGTGACAGCTACACGGAATTGGATGAACGCATCAGAAGCCGGCTGGGTCCGGAGTTTGTATTCTTCCGGCCCTACAATGAAGCGGAAATTGCCGGCATTCTGCAGCAGCGAAGAGATTATGCTTTCGTCGACAACTGCTGGGATGAGGAAGCCTTCAAAGAAATTGTCGAGAAATGCGCCGAAACCAAAGATGTGCGCATCGGTTTGTATCTGATGCGGGAAACCGGAAATCTGGCAGAAGAACGAAGCTCACGCAAAATAAGTTTGGCGCAGGTGGCAGAAGCAGTCAAAAAAGTAGATGACTTCCATATCAAGCCGAAGGAAGGATTGGATGAAGAATTAAAAAATATTTTAGAGCTGGTGAGGACGCACAGCGGAAAAAAAATAGGAGAAATCTTTGCAATTTATTCAGAAACTGGCGGAGATATGAGCTACAAAAGTTTCCAGCGGAGGGTTACTAAATTAAAAGAGGGGCGGTATATCAATACTGAACGAAGCGTTTCAGAAGACGGGAATACTACTTTAGTGCATTATGATGCGGATAAGAAGCTGACCGAGTTTTGAGAGGAAATTTTATAAAAGCGCAGAACAATAATCAAATCATGGAACGCCAAGTAAAAGACCGAAACATTCTAGACAAATTCTGTGAAGAATTCTGCGTAATAGTAGAAAGACACTGCAAATATATCGTTGTTTCTGGTTTTTTAGCCATAGCTTCTGGAAGAACGCGGGGAACAGAAGATATCGATATGATTATTGAAAGACTCAACTTTGATAAATTCAAACTACTTTTCAAAGACCTAACAAAAAAAGATTTTGTTTGTATGCAATCTTCTGATGCAAAAGAAGTATATGATTATCTTAAAGATAACATTTCTGTCCGCTTTACTTGGAAAGATAAGGCGCTTCCAGAGATGGAAGTTAAGTTTGCAAAGGATATTTTAGATGAATACCAGCTTAAAAACAGAGTAAAGTTAGAGCTTACTGGTTTAGATATTTGGTTTAGCAATGTTAACATAAATATAGCTTTTAAAGAGGAATTATTAAAAAGTCCGAAGGATTTAGAAGATGCAAAGCACTTGCGGATAGTGTATGCTGAACAGATTAATGAAGAAGAGATAAAAATGGTAAAACAACTCATCCAGAGGTTCCGCCTATGAGAAAAGAACATATGCAGCAAGTGGAACGTTGGGCGCTTTTTGTAAAAGAAAATCCAACCAAATGGAAAAAGATCCATACTGAGTTCATTAACGCCTTGTTTGAAAAACATGATTCTTTTAGAAATAAGCTCTTGCAAACTCCAAACGGCAAAGAAAAATTACAGAAGCTTTACAGTATTAAGAATAAAGGGAGGTATAATTGGCTGAAAGATTAATTCACCCGATATAATGCACATCCTTCTTCTTGCCCTGCGCGCCGGCCTGCGGCTGGGCAAGCTCTTCCATCCATTCTGTCGCTTTCTGCAGGAACTGGTCTTCCACTTCCAGAATGTCCTTGCTCATCTTCTTCATATTTATGCCCCAATTAAATTTTTTCTCCAGCACCTGAAGGATTTCTTTTGCTCCTTTGATTCCCAGGTAAAAAGGATTTCCGAAAGTTTCCGCCAGCAAAGAAACTCCTTTTATTCCCCGTTTCTTTCCTAACCCCAGTAAAATGCCGGAAACTCCAAAAATCGGGCCGACCACGCCGAAGATATCTTTTTCGGTCAGCATTCCTTTTTTGACGTATTCGGCCAGGAGTTTCGCATCATTGCTGGTGCAATATACTTTTGACTTTTCCGGAATAGACTGCAATCCTATGCCGCCAGTGGTGATAACATAGGCGCATTTATGCTGCTGCGCTATCTTCAGCACTTCATCGCAAAAGGCATAGCAGCTTTCCTCATCGATAGGCTGGATGTCCCCGGTAAGAAAGAGCAGATCGTGTTTCCTGCCGCCGCCAAACTGCTGGTAATAGATCCCCAACTTGGGCATTTCCACCAGATTCTTATCATTTACAAAGACAGAGTGGGGAAATTTGTAGGAGAAAAAAGAATACAGTTTTTTCGCTTTCAATTCTTCTATCAGGAAATCAGCGGTAATTTTGCCCACATTGCCGATGCCCGGAAGACCCTCGATTAGAATGGGATTCTTCAGTTGAGGTAGAGTTTTTTCTTCAGCAGTTACTTCCCAGATTTTATTCATATAAAGATTAGAAGAAATTAGGGTTTATATAGTTTTGGATGGTTCGGCACAGTCCAAAAAACTAGTGATTTCCGTGTCCGTCGCTGCCAAGATTGACAA
>CAYJVI010000093.1:0-4485 GCA_964373595.1 uncultured Methanosarcinales archaeon
CAACTTCAAAAATTTCAAGTAAAGTTTATATAGTTTACAGCATAATTACTTTTTAATATGAAAACAGAACAAATCACTTTAGACAAATCCAATTTTGAGCGGATGGAAAGAGATGTTCTAAACCAGGTTATGGAAGTCTCTAAATCCATGATTGAATCTTTTAAATTTAGGCTTATTTATGGCACAAAAGTGACCACAGAACAAAGCCAAAAAACTCTTAAAGCATTACAAGACTTCAGAACCAAAAATTGGGATAAAGCTGTAAGCAGAAAAGAAGCATACAATAAATACGTAAACTTATACAATTAATTTTTTCTCCCTTTCTTCATCCAACTTTTAATCTCCTTTTCTTTCTCAAAATCACGCTGAGGAAGAGGCACAATATTAACCCCTATTTCTTCACAAGTTTTCAAAAATCCCTCATCTCCTGAATGAACAAAATTAATCTTCTCTCGCAAAAATCCCCCAATAATAATGATGTCATGATCTCCAATTTTAAAACGAGGATTATTAAATTTTTGAACGACTCTTTGGTTTGCTTCTTCTACCAACTTTTCAAACAATTCGTCAGAATCAAATCTCACTATCTTTTGAAGATTAAATTTTATAATCAATTTCTTTAATGAGGTAATTGCTTCTTCTTTGGTGAACTTATGCTCATTAATCAGGACGCCAATTGTTTCCGACCATGAAATTTCATGATAAAAGAACAGATTTGGTGGAAAAGTAAAGCCTCGCTGTTGAAACTCCAAAAATTCAGAATCAAAATTGACGATAATATTAATGATCGTGCTTGTATCTAACCCATTCTTGATAAAACCTTTCAGCTTAACCATACCGCTCATGGAATAAGCTTCAACATCTTTCACTTTTTTTTCAGCAACCATACTTTTAATGAACTTAACCAAGAACTATTTAAAACTTTCAGATAATTTTAACTGACTGCCCCCAACTCTTAACGAACTATGCGCCAACTCCTTCACGTACGGTGATGAACGAACTCTGCGTTGCTCGACTGCGGTCTGCGCTACTCGGGGGGACTACGCTCCCTCACTATTTGATATTGTTTCGCCTTGCGGCGAAAGACGAGATTTACTTTCGGTCGCTAAAGTCCCCCAGACTTAATGCCTGTTAAATCCCCTGAGGAGCGATAGCGACGAAAGCGCAGCGGGGTGCGGAACGAAGTGGAGCAAGTTTGTTTCTTGCCGTACGTAAAAGAGTTGGCACTATCTTTTTGTTAGTCGTCGGGGGTTAAGAGGCTAAATAGTAGAAGAAGGGAAATAAGTAATCTTGTACTCTTTGATATATTCCAGATGGTTAATGTTTTTAATATTAGTAGGAAAAGCTTCTCTCAAATTAGAAATAAATTGCATTAGTTCTTGAGAATCTAAAAATTGAACTTCTATCTCAAAATCATATCCACCTAATGCCTCTGTGTTGTAAATAACATTAGGGTTTTGTGTAATATATGTTTTTATTTTTTGTAGGTCTTGTTTTGTTACATCTTTAAACTGTATGAATAGTTTGTAATATTTGAAACCTAATAAATGAGTGTTAATAAATGGGCGATAACCAAGAATTATCTTTTGATTTTCTAATTTTTGAAGTCTATATCTGACAATTCTCTCCGTTTGATTAATATTTTTTGATAATTCTAAACTCGTTTGCCTAGCATTTTTTGTTAATTCTTTGAGAATTTCAAGATCAATATTGTTAAGCGAAATAACTTCTGGATTTTCCCCTATGATAAACTTTTTATCTCTATTTTTCTTTTGTTGATAAATAAAGGAGCGTTCAAAGTTCAAGAATTTAGTCATTAAAGAAATCCAGCGATTTTCAATATAACCACCATATTTTTCATAAAAACCATTCCAGAATTTCACAAATTCAAACTCGTTTTTAGCATAAATAGCCATCCAGAGATCCCAATTTCCAAGAACAGAAACAATCCATCCAGCGCGATTTTTGAGATAATTAACTATCTCCTGTTCTTTTTCTTTGGTGAGGTTTTCTAACTTGAGAGCAATACGATATAGTTGTAATCCTAGTTTTGTATGGTCTATGACTGGATAATAAGAGAGGATAATTTCCTGCTTTTCCAACCGTCTAATTCTGTAATTGGTGAGTTGCTTTGACAATCCGACAATTTTTGCTATGGAGCTGTCTGGCATTCTTGCATCCATATCTAAAGCTAGTAAAATCTTCCTGTCTTTGATGTCGAGTTTTTCTACTCCCATTTTACTAATAAACTACTCTTTTCTTTATAAATTTGTCGCTTTGTAAAATGATATTATACTATTGTTTTATATATCTCCAATAGCATCATCCTACAATAACAACATTAAATGAGGTAAACCATGAAAGCAACAACGATTTTGGCATGCGTGTTTCCAGTAATGACTGGAATCTTAGGAAGTGTGGCCGGCTATTCCGCAGGCTGGCAGGAAATGAAAGCTAAAGTAGTCTATAAACTGTACCATCCTTTTGAAGCAGAGTATCTAAGGATTAGCGAGCTACAGGTTGGGGCAGTAGAACCAGGCAAATGGCATATTGAGGATTTAGGTAAGCCGTACAAATGTCCCACCAATGATATAGAAAATCCCTGTCCTGAATTATTGGATTTGGAAGAAAAAGTGCGGGAATTTCGCAGGCAACAGAGTTTATTCCCCATTGATCCTATGAAAGAAGTAAGAACATTGGAAAGGCTAACAAAGTTAGGAAGGTAGAAAAATGGAAAATCAGAATTTACTCGCAAGACTTAGGCAATATGCCTCTGGATTAGAGGATGAGCTAAAAGGAGCTTTTGAAGATAAAGCAACATGGAATAAAGTTTCAAATGGCGCACATAGATCACTAGGAGCTTATGCTGGGCTACAGACCTTCACAATACAAGAACGAGTAGGACTTCAAGATGCCTGTTACAGTATTAGAAATTATGGGCGTGCTTTAGTTAAATTTTATCAAGCATTTCCAGAAATTAAAACTATTGATGAACTTTACGCGCAGTTTCCAGATTTAAAGCAAGAGGTAGAAGAATAATGGAAAAAGTTAGATTTAGTATTATAGCTGGAAGTAGGTGGGAAGGTTGCCAAGCTTCATTTGAAGTGCCAAAAGGAACAACTATAGACGCAATTTGCAAGTTGCTGGAAGTTGATTCTCTGGAAACATATAATGAATGGTGTGGTGAAGGGAATGGAGAATATGCTAAAGAAGGAGAAATGAGAGGTGGTAGTTATCGGATAGGTTACGATAAAAGAAGTAACTTTGATAAAATTTATGGGCAATTTAGAGAGCAAAAAAGATGACAGAATTAGAACCACACGAGAAGAAAATTAGTACGATTGAATACCGATTGCTTGAGCTTTGTGGAAATGTATTAGATGGGTATCAAAAAAGGCTTGAAGAATATGAAAGAAATGTTGATAATCAGAATGTTCCAGTCTCATGGAAAAATTACCAGATAGATAGGGATAGTTTATATAATTCAATGATGAGTTTACAGCTTCTTTTGGGCTTAGATTGTCTCCCTAAAATGTGCCAAGCTCCGAGAACATTGGAAATGGCTTTGCGATATTCAGGAGTTAATGAAGAACTGATCAATTCTGAGATTAAACGCTGCGAAAGTCATTTGCAAAGAGCATATGATTTGAGAAATAGATCTTTGGATTATTTTGATAGGGAGAGAAGTGCAACATACGATTTTCTACGGGAAAAAAAGAAGAAGGGAGAAACATTGACCTCAGAAGAAAAAGAACTTTTAGATAGAGTGTGCGAAATCTTATCCGCAGATCATTAGTTTTTATTATCGTGCCTCTTAACCCCCCCTCGTTGTTTAATACGTTGTTTTAAGTGCCAACTCCTTAAAGTTATTCATTTTTAGCGTAAGCGTCATTTACAAATAGGCAAGAAACAAATTGGATTTAACCCCTGTTATATGAGTCGACCTACGAGCAAACGTGAAGAAGTAAACATTGAGTTTTACATCATGATTTATCGACTTTCACATCGAGTTACAGAAGCGATACGTTTGCGGAGTGGGGAGACCAAGGTTTAACTCCCGCAGGAGATTAAACCGCAGAGTATTTTAATCACCGTAAATCGCATTGGCACCGTAGTTTTCGCTAACGTAAGTGAGATTAGTTTACTGCTTTAGCAGACTAGAATTTAGGGGGAGTTCCGTCGTTTAATTGATTTGTTAGAGGCGAGAAACGTAGAGAACTATTTTGTAGTAGTAAAGTTTATAAATAGCGTTCTTTTTCGCACTTTATACGATGAAACAAAAGCTCAGCATTAGCATTGAAGAGAAAGTCTTGAAGCAGATTGAAGACTTTTTAGATGACGGTACGTTTAGAAATAAAAGTCATCTGATTGAGTTTGCGCTGAATAAATTCATGAATGAGGCTCGAAAATGAAACTAGAAGATAGACTTGCATTCAGGGAAGCACTCTTAGAGAAGAGAACAGAAGACGAGTGGAGATTGTATAG
>CAYJVI010000094.1:0-4438 GCA_964373595.1 uncultured Methanosarcinales archaeon
CAAATAAATCTAAAGAAAAAATCACATCCCCTTCAATCTGCTTTCAATATCCCGCAGCTGCTGTTCTAACTCATCAAGTTCGCTGCTTTCTTCTTTTGCGGGTTCGGGTTTAGCCATTCTTAGCGGCTCTCTGGCAGGAGGGAATCCTTTTTCTTCAGAAGCAGTTTCCCGCCGTGGCGCTGCAGCTTTTTTGACTACACCGGCAAGCTTCCCTTTCGGCAGATACCTCCGCAATTTGGTGTCAAGCAAACTATTGAGCGCTTTCACATCATCCCGAAGCTGGGCAAAAGTCTTAACTTTTTCTTCCTGAATCTTGCGGAATGCTTCATATCCCTGCATGAAAATAATGATCTCCCGAAGGCCTTCTAAAATATCCTTACGAAGATTTTTCGGCTCATGAAGCTGAATCATTAAATTGAGGCCGGAATCCTTTCTGCTGGGCGGGGAAACTGCGTTTGCCCTTGTCTTTTTAGTACTTTTTGCCGTCGGTTCTTTTTTTCCTTTCATGAATCTAGAATTCCTCGGGCTCATTCAAGGACTGATCAATGAAATCAACCTTCTTTTCCACTTCAGCCAGCGCATTCTGCCACATTTCCAGCTGGTGGTCTTCTTCATTCTTAAGATCATTAATCTTAAGCAGTGTCGCTTTGGCATCTTCTAATTTACTGCGAATGGTTTTAACCAGTTCCAGCACTTCTTCATATTCTTCAATTTTTATAAAAACAGGCATTTTTTCGACCATTTTTTATTCACCCTGGGCTTTAAATAATGTTTTATCCGCATGGAGCAGACTGTCATGCAATGATTTCATGAATTTCCGCAATTTATTGAAATTATGCTCTTCATTATATTCGGAAGTTTGCAAGTGCTTATTAGCTTCTCCCAGCTCCCATAACCGTTTCCGCAATTCGTCCATTTCCCCCAGCATTTTTTGGTATACTTCCACTTTTACGTAAAGCTCTTGCCGTGGACCGAGCTCGAAGGCGGGGAGGGATTCAAATGGCGAAGGCATGGCAGCAGGCTTTCTTTGAGCTCCAGGGAACGGAAAAGAAGGCGGAACAGGCATTTCCTCTTCTGGAAAAGCCATTGGTTTGGTAAAACCGACTGCTTCTTTTACTTTTTCCGGCTCGATTACCCGTTCAGAAGAGGAAGGAGCGGGAAACCGCAGGGCTTTCTCATCAAAGGGCTTGCCTTCCGGGAAAGGAACCTTAGGTACAGCTTTCTTTCTGCCAAATAACCATCCCATAAAGCTTCTAAGTGAAAGAGCGTTTAAAAAGTTTGTTTAGTATTCCATAATAGTAACTAGATTGTATGGTTTATATATTGAGAATCTATTTAAAGGATTTTATTGCCAACCCCCAAATGAAGAAGATTATTCTCTTGTTGGTTATGCTCATTTTAGTTAAAAGTGTTGTTTCTACTCTGGAAATTACGGAAGTGATGTACGATCCAAGTATCTGTACCGATACACGATGTGAATGGTTTGAAATTTATAATCCTGGTGATAGTGATATCAATCTCAACAAGTGTATGGTAAATGGTAGAAACTTAACCGGAGAACTTAGTCCAGCAGAATATCTTATTCTGGCTCGGAATAAACAGAACGTGTCTTATTTTTTCAACGTTTCCGAAACCATAATTTTGGAGCACACTTTTAGCCTTGCTAATGCCGGAGGGACAATTATTGTAACTGGGGCAGAGAACTGCGTTGACGCATTCAATTATACCTCTTATGCAGCATTCGCAGATGGAAACAACAAAACTCTCGAAAAAAATCAGGAAGGAGTATGGAAAGAAAGTTTAATTGACGGCGGAACTCCGGGAAAAGAAAACAGCGTCCGGGAAATCTCTTCTGAGCGGGCAGGAAATGATAATGAGAGTGATGAAATAAGCCAAGAGGGATTATCTCAAGAGAGCGTGAATGTAACCTTATCCGCAATTTCTTGCGATATAGATTTGAATATCAAAGTTTTAAACCAAACCTTAGTTTATGAAAATGGGCAATCCCTCAAATTTAAGCCAGTTCTTAACAATAAATCATTTCCTTTCGTGATTGAATATTGGATTGAAGACTTGTTTGGAAAGGCAGTTAAGAATCAGCTCAATACCACCAATACCAATAAAAAATCCTGGAAGACTAACATCGAAGAAGAAGACAGGGTGTTTTTTATTAAAGCAGTTGTTTATCCTGGTTGCAACGATACTAATGAAACCAATAATGTTGCCGAAGAAATGTTCGTGGTGATGAAGAAAAATAGGGGGGAAATTTCTTCTTCCTCAACTGCGGAAGGAAATTCTACCTTAAATATCACTGAAACAAATCCCCAAACCGCGCATTTTGGTGAAGTGATTATGGTTGATATTGAAGCCTATAAAGGATCAACCAATAAATATTCCCTTTCCGCGTGGGTGGAAAAAGAAGGAAAAGTCATCAGTGAAAAAACAAAATTTCATCTTAAAACCAAAAATACTTTTTATAAACTTGCTTTGCCGGTGCAGATAAAACCAAATTGTAATGCTAAGATTGAAGACGGAACAGCAACCCTCATAGTAGAAGGCTTAGGAACAAGCACAGAAAAAGAATTGGAAATAGAAGGCATGAGCAAAGATGTCTGCCGGGAATCTACAGTTTACGTTGAAAAAAAGGAAATGGAAAAAACCGCAGGAAAAAAGAAAAATGTGTTTACAATACTTGATCTTCCGGCAGAAATCCATCCCGGTGAAGCAGTAAGAGTGAAAGTGCAGGCGCAAAGCAAAGACGATGCAGAATATAAAGTCTGGAGTTATCTGTATAGGGGGAATAAATGTTATTCTTGTTTTTCCGGTGAACGTGAAGATAATGCGGTTTTGTTTTCTGTCGATGAAAACGAAGTGGAAGTTGCCGAAATGCTGGTGAAAGCGGATCAAGATCTCGAAGAAGGTGAATATACTCTTATGGTAAAATACAAAAAAGACGGCCAGAAGACAGTAAAATCAATCACTCAAAAAATGTATGTACAAAAACGAACAGAAACAAAAGCGGCCAATCAAACGGTGCCCTTATTATCCTCTTCTGGCAATACTCCGTCCGCATTTGTTTCAGAAAAAATTCAAAAAAAAGAACTTCCCGGCTATGATGGGCTTGTCGTCTACGAATCAAATTCTGCGCACTCTCAAAACATAATTCCGTATGTGTTATTTGTGGCTTTTGGGTTATTGAGTCTGGTTTTGGTGATTTTTAAAAGAAACACTTAAAAACCACCTTAAATTCTGCATCCATATGGAACAAAAGATCCTTTTTCGGGCCATTATAGAAGTATTAGGCAAGCCTAAAGAACACGTTGATGCTTCTCTTAAAGGATACCTGCAGAAGCTCAAAGAAGATGGGCGTTATCAGGTTCTAGAAGAAGATCTGGCTGACCTCAAACAACACGAAGAAAGCGATTTATGGATGGCCTTTGCCGAATTGGAAATCAAGACCAAAAGCGTTGTGGACATAATTGATTTCTGTTTTGACTACATGCCGTCGTTGATAGAAATTCTGGAACCGGATGAATTGAAGATCAGCGGATTAGATGTCTCAACTTTCCTCAATGATCTGCAGGCCAAGCTGCATGGAGTTGACATGCTGGCCAAGCAGTTAAAAATGGAAAATCAATTGCTCCATAAAAGCCTGGGCGCGATGCTTAGCAATTATATCACGGTGCTGCTGCAGAAAACCAATCTTACCGCCGAGCAGCTCGGCAAGTTAACCGGCGTGAATCAGGATATGCTGGAAGACTTTTTAGACAAATTGATAGATGAAGGAAAGATTGATATGAAAGAAGGCATTTACTTCCTGAAAGAAGCGCCAATTGAGGTGAAACATGGACGAGAGCGAAAAAAGGGTTGAAGCGGTATTATTTGCCGTAGGCAGGGAAATAACTTCTGAGCGTGTTGCCAGCCTTTGCGCTCTGGAAGTGCCGCAAGTTGAAACCACAATGAAAAACCTCATTGCCTGCTATGAACAGCAGGGCAATTCTCTTAAGATCACTAAAAAAGAAAAAGGCTGGAAGTTAACTGTCCGTGACGAATATGTTCCTTTGGTAAGCAGCCTGGTTTCCTCTACCGAATTGGAAAAACCCCTTATGGAAACCTTAGCGGTCATTGCCTGGCGATATCCTATAGTGCAGTCAGAAGTTGTTAAATTACGCAATGCCAAAGCATACGACCATATGAAACAACTGGAAGAAATGGGCTTTGTTGAGAAAGAGAAACAGGGGCGGACCTTTAAGGTCAAGCTCACCAAGAAATTCTTTGAATACTTTGATCTTCCCAGTAAAGAAGCTAAGCAGGCTTTCCTCAAGCACGTGTCTTCTGAAACTCTTAAAGAAGCAGAAGATGTGAATAAAGAAGCAGACGAAGTGGAACGGTTAAATGAACTGCAGGGCAAGGAATTAGAAGGGAAGGATGAGATAAG